>CAKRWX010000018.1 GCA_934418055.1 uncultured Lachnospiraceae bacterium | reverse complement strand
TGCCTGGGCTTTTTTCACTATAATAAAGGTATGCTGGGAAGAAGTTTGAAAAATTTACTTAATTCCCCATGAGGAGGATACAATTCATGTTAAGAGAGCGAAAAACACTTCCAGGTGTGAAGCACCAGGAGGTACGTGAGTATGAGACCAGACACCGTCAGACGGCGCTGAAGATCGCCAGAGAGGGCGTGGTGCTTCTGGAGAATAAAAAATCCGGTGAGAAGCCGGTTCTGCCGTTAAAGAAAGGTACACGGATCGGTCTGTACGGCAGTGGTGCCAGAAAGACGATCAAGGGTGGTTCTGGTTCTGGTGATGTAAATGAGAGATCCTGTGTGACCATTGAGCAGGGACTGGAACATGCCGGATTTGTCATCGAGAAGAAGGAATGGCTGGACCGGTATGACCAGGTAAAGGATGCTTCGATTGAAAACTGGAAGAATGGTATCTTAGCCCGGGTCAATGAGGCACATCCGTTTACAGAGATTTATTTTACCACTCCATATCATGGTCCGGAAGAGAATAAGATCACAGAAAATGAAATGCCGGAGGATGCGGAGGCAGTGCTCTATGTGATCAGCCGGATCTCTGGAGAAGGCGCGGACCGGGGCAATGAGCCTGGTGATTTCTTATTTTCAGAGTCTGAAAAAGAGAATTTAAAGAAGTTAGATGAGACAGGCAAAGACCTGATCGTGATCTTAAATACCGGTGGTCTGATGGATCTGACGTATTTAGATGGTTTACATCATGTGAAAGCTGTGATCTACGCTTCCCAGGGCGGTATGGAAGGCGGCACAGCGCTGGGTGAGATCTTAAGCGGAGACGTGACTCCAAGCGGTAAGTTGACTGATTCCTGGGGCAGCTCCTATGAGATGTGGCCTGGTTATGACCAGTTTGGAAGAAACAATGGGGATGTGCAGACGGAGTATTACAATGAGGGAATCTTCGTTGGATACCGCTGGTTTGACGCCACTGGCAAATCCCTTCGTTATCCATTTGGTTTTGGTCTGTCTTATACCGATTTTGAGATCAAGACAGAAAAAGTGTCTGTGTCAGGAAAACAGGTACAGGTAGAAGTATCTGTGAAGAATACAGGAAATACTTACGCTGGCAAGGAGACTGTCCAGGTATATGTGGAATTTTCCGGCAAAGAAGGAATCACCCACGAGAAGAAACGTCTGGCCGGTTTTGGAAAGACCGATGTGCTGGAGCCTGGAGAGAGCCAGAAGCTGACGATTTCCTTTGACGGAACGGCATTGGAGCGTTTTGATCAGGATAAGAGCGCATGGGTAATTGACCAGGGTGATTATGGTGTGTTGGTTGGTGATTCTTCTGCGGATCTGGCTGCCGCTGCAGTGCTTCGTGTGGAAGAAACTGTGGTGAGAATGACTGTGGATCACATTTCCCCACTTCAGAAGGAACTGAAAGAAATGGAGTGGACGCCGCAGGCAGTTGCTTATGAAGAAAAACTGCCGGTGGTTGTGTTAAAGCCGGAGAATCTGGCGAAAGAGAAGAAAGCGCCGAAGGAGAATCCATATGAGGCTAAGGCGAAAGAATTGACAGAGAAACTGACTGCGGAGCAGATGATCGAACTGGTATGTGGCAAGACCGGCGGTGCTCAGGCTCAGGCTGGTGCAGCTTCCGTGAATGTACCAGGTGCGGCTGGTGAGACCGTGGAGTATCTGGCTTCCGAGATCGGGGCAGACCAGGGGGTTCCGGGTATGGCTTTAGCGGATGGTCCGGCGGGTGTCCGTCTGGCACAGAAATATTATACGGACGCCAATGGACAGGTGGAGCCGGTGGATATCGTAGATGGTATTGAGCACGGTATGTTCGCGCCAAAGAAAGTGCTGACAGAGGGAGAAGAGGTTTACTATCAGTATTGTTCTGCATTCCCAATCGGTGCCATGGTAGCTATGACCTGGAATATCGAGCTGGCTTATGAGATGGGACTGGCGGCCGGAGAAGAGATGGAAGAGTTCCAGGTGGCTCTGTGGCTGGCACCTGGCATGAATATCCACCGAAACCCGCTGTGTGGCCGTAACTTTGAGTATTTTTCTGAGGATCCACTGGTAAGTGGACGGATGGCAGGAGCCATCACCAGAGGCGTGCAGACCATTCCAGGAAAAGGAACTACGATTAAGCATTTTGCGTGCAACAACCAGGAAGATAACCGGATGGGCGTAGACAGCGTGGTAGGCGAGAGAGCACTCCGTGAAATTTATCTGAGAGGTTTCCAGTATGCCATCGAGGAGACCCAGCCAAAGGCCCTGATGACCTCCTACAATCTGATCAATGGCGTTCATTCCGCGAATTCTTATGACCTGTGCACCGTATCCGCCAGAAAGGAATGGGGCTATGAAGGTATGATTATGACAGACTGGATGACCACGACTGACGGCGGTTCCTTAAGCTATGTGTGCATGAAAGCGGGCAATGATATGATCATGCCAGGATGCGCAGCCGATCATGAAAATATCCGTCAGGCGTTGAAGGATGGAAAACTCACGATGGATGAGTTGAAAGCCTGTGTGGTACGGATTATCCGTCTGGCGTTAGAATGTGAAGTGAAGGAACAGAATTGACAAATTTTTTCCGGATGAAGAGCAGATAGGAGAGGGAATCATGGGAAGTGCGGCAGAAGTAATCAGAGATGGCAAAGCGGTTCTGGGGATCGAGTTTGGTTCCACCAGGATCAAGGCAGTGCTGGTAGATGGGGAATGTAAGCCCATTGCCTCCGGCAGTCATGAATGGGAGAACCGGCTGGAACATGGATATTGGACATATAGTCTGGAGGACATCTGGGCGGGTTTGCAGGACGCTTATAAGAATTTAAAAGAAGATGTGCAGGAGAAATACCAGCAGCCTCTGAAGCGATTGGGGGCTCTGGGCTTTTCCGGTATGATGCATGGATATATGGCATTTGATGCGGAGGGGAAGCTTCTGGTTCCGTTCCGTACATGGCGGAATACGACTACAGGAGAGGCAGCAGCAGCCTTGACGAAGGCCTTTGATTTTAATATTCCTCAACGATGGAGTATTGCCCACCTGTATCAGGCCATGTTAAATGGGGAAGACCACGTGGGGCAGATCACCTATCTGACCACACTGGCTGGCTATATCCACTGGAAAATGACCGGGGAAAAGGTACTGGGCGTGGGAGAAGCCTCTGGCATGTTCCCCATCGACAGCCAGGCCGTGGATTATGAAGAAAAGCGTGTGGAAATCTTCGATGAATTGGTGGAAAAAAGAGGATATCCGTGGAAATTGCGCCAGATTCTTCCGAAAGTTTTAAAAGCTGGGGAAAAAGCAGGTGCTTTGACAGAAGAAGGAGCAAAACTGCTGGATCCAACGGGAGAACTGGAGGCTGGAGTTCCACTTTGTCCACCGGAAGGCGATGCTGGAACTGGCATGACGGCTACCAATTCCGTGAGAGAAGGAACGGGAAATGTGTCTGCCGGAACTTCTGTTTTTGCCATGGTGGTATTAAAAGAGGCGTTAAAGGCAGTCCATGAAGAACTGGATCTTGTGACCACTCCGTCCGGAGAGGCAGTTGCCATGGTGCACTGCAACAACTGTACCTCTGATCTGAATGCCTGGGTTGGCCTGTTTCGAGAGTTTACGGAGAATTTGGGGATCGCTGTGGATAGGAATGAACTGTACGGCATGCTGTACCGGAAAGCCCTGGAAGGCCAAAAGGACTGCGGCGGAATGGTGTCTTATAACTACGTGTCCGGCGAACCGGTGACTGGAATGGTGGAAGGACGGCCGTTATTTATGAGAAAGCCGGATACAAAGCTGGATCTGGCGGATTTCATGAGAACCCATCTGTACGGATCTCTGGCAGCGCTGAAGGCTGGACTGGATATTTTATTAAAGGAAGAGAACGTGTCTGTGGATAAGATCTATGGACATGGTGGTCTGTTCAAAACTCCATTAGTAGGCCAGAAGATGCTGGCAGCCGCTATGGATACGCCGGTGGCTGTGATGAAAACTGCTGGAGAAGGCGGCCCATGGGGCATGGCAGTGTTGGCCTCCTATATGTTAGCAGAAAACGGGGAAAGTCTGGCGGATTTCCTGGATCATCAGGTATTTGCAGGCGAAACCGGAGAGACTGTGGAGCCAGATCCGGAAGATGTGAAGGGATTTGACACGTACATGGAGGTTTATAAGAAGGGACTGAAAGCAGAGGCAGCAGCTGTGGAGAGCCTGCCGTTATAAAAAGCCTCTTGCAACTATAGTCGGACGAGATTCTGTCGCTGCGCAAAACAGGGCAATGAGATAGGATTCAATCGTTACAAACATAGAAAATATGGCAATGACAGTCAGAAATCTATGCAAAGTAACGAAATTGAAAAAAGTGCTTACGAAGATGCTTGATCTATATTATAATAGCCCCTGTTAAAAATGATAGAGATAAAAACGCAGTGAGATATACCCAAAAGTGGAAGTCGCAACGAGTTTTATGTGACTTCCATTTTTTATGTTCACATCTGTATTCTGTATACAAAAATGAATGACTGTACGCACGGAGAAATTTTGTAACTGTTCAGTAGGTCTGCGCATTCACTGCGCTGACCGTACAAAAACATGGGCTTGCAGGCAAAAATCCCATTGCCGAAGGCAATTTTCAATGGATTTTTGCTCGTAACTGTGAAGGTACTGAACAGTTACGAAGTTTTTAAAACTGAAAAATTCGTATGATGCAGTAATGTGAATGGGTGTGAGTATGAAAAAAGTGCCATGTGGGATCGAGACTGCGAAATAACAGGAGGACAAAAATATGCCACAAAACAAGAGAGAAAGTTTTATTTATTCTGTGATGATGTGTTTCACCATGGTACTCTGGATGAGTAATTACAACGTTGCCCTTCATATGGGAACTTTTGGTTTCGAGACCATCAGCGAAGCATGGCTGGGATTCCCGATTGCCTGCATTTTCGCGTTCTGCTGCGACTGGTTTCTGGTGTCTGGAATCGCGAAAGGATTTGCATTCCGCTTCTTAGTAAAACCAGACAGCAGTGTGTTACGAAAAGTGATCTGCATTTCCAGCTGTATGGTGATTCCGATGGTGATCATCATGTCCCTGTATGGTGGGTTAGAGGCTTGTGTGAAATCCGGAAGCTGGAGTCTGCTGCCGATCATCTGGTTGACCAACATTCCGAAGAATTTTATCATGGCTCTTCCATTCCAGCTGCTGATCGCCGGACCACTGGTAAGAAAAGTGTTCCGTGGTCTGTTTCCAGAGGGAAAGGTGCTGGCGTAAAATTTAGACGTATAGAATACACCGCATCCGAGTATCCTGTTACAAAAGAAATTTTTCAGCCAAAGATTGCAAGGTGCAAGAGATCTGACTGAAAAGTACTTTGTATACAGGAGGCAACGCCATGAAAAAGAAAACAAAAACCCTGCTTGTAGCCGTGGCAATTCCCCTGGCAGTAGGCGGTGTATCGGGATTTCTCACGCGTAACAGTATAGAGGTGTTCCGGAAACTGAAAAAGCCGCCGCTGGCACCACCAGGGTGGCTTTTTCCGATTGTGTGGACGATTTTGTTCTTAGCCATGGGAACCGCGTCCTGGATCATCTGGGAGTCGCCGCGCACCAGAAAGCGGACAGAAGCCCTGCAGGTTTACGGGACACAGCTGGCGGTCAATTTTTTCTGGCCTTTATTTTTCTTCCTTGGCAAATGGTATAAGTTGGCATTTGCCTGGCTGGTGCTGCTTGGATGGCTGGTGTGGGTCTGCATCCAGAAATTTTACGGTATTTCCAGGAAAGCAGCATATCTGTTGGTTCCATATTTGCTCTGGCTGGTTTATGCCGGGTATTTGAACTTATTTATCAGTTTATGGAATTGATCTGCTCATGGGATTTCAGGGTAAAATGATTTTTGTGAAATTCCAGGATTCCATCGTCCCGCATAGTTCCCAGTTCCTTGGACAGGGCGCTGCGGTCCAGATTCAGATAATCGGCCAGCTGCTGGCGGTTAAATGGAATGTCAAAGGAAGAACTTCCGGCTTTCAAAGACTGGCTGGAAAGATAAGTCAAAAGCCGTTCCCGGATGGTTTTCGGCGTAGTACAGAAAATCCGGCTGGTGAGAACCAGATTTTTCTGAACGGAGATGGATAATAAGTTGTGAATCAGTTTCTGCTGCCAGACTGTGGAGGCAGCAGGAGAATGATCGGATAAGAGAGCCAGGTCCAGAAACAGGATCTGGCTTTTTTCTGCGGCAACGGCGTCCACCAACATGGGCTCCTTACAGAGGGCGTAAGTCTCCGCGAATACCTGTCCGGCACCGAAACTGCTTAAGATACTTTTATTTCCCCAGAAATCAATCATTTCGATGTGAACGCTTCCATTTAAAATAATACCGATCTCATGAATGGTATCGCCGGAGTGGAAGATGATCTGGTTCTTTTCGTAGGAATTCTGCCGGGTATAGGACAGAGAGAAGATTTCCCCCAGTTCTTCCTCGGAAATTCCACGGAAAATGGGATTGGATGATAAATTCATATGAAGAATCCTTTCGTGGTTATAGGGATGTTTCATTGCGGCACAGGTGAATAAATTCTTGTGCTGTTTTTGTAAGATACTTTTGTTTATGCCAGATAAGATAATTTTTGCGGATAAATGCCTCATCGGCAACTGGAAGTGAGACGACATTTCCAGCGCGAATATCTGCCTCTACCAGCTGTTCTGGGAGAATTGCGATGCCAAGTCCGCGGGAAACCCCATGAACCAGGGCCTGGGTACTGGCGCTTTCCCATGTGGGAATGAAGGAAAGCCCATGCATGGCAAATGTGCGGTCTAAAAGCACCCGTCCAACGCTGCCGGATTCTCTCATCAGCAGGGGATATTGAGGGAGATCTTTCATGAAAATCTGGGACTGGCGTGTTAATGGGTGTGTCGGCGGAAGAATCAGTTTTAGATGGTCTTCCCGAATAGGTTCTTTGTGAATGTATTCCCCGGAAACATTTCCCTCAACGACCGCCAGGTCAATTTTATCATCAAGAATCGCCTCGTAAATATTTCGGCCTTTGGAGATGGTGGCACGTATTTGAAGATTGGGATGGGCTTTCTGGAGCGTTTCAATGATACCTGGCAGAAAGAAGTTGCCAAGGGTGATGCTGGAGCCAACTCTCAAAATTCCAAATTCATCCCAGTTTTTGATGCCCATCTCCATATCGTTAAAGGAATTGACAATGTGAAGCGCTCTTGCGTAAAATTCTTCGCTTCCTTTGGTGCGGTACAGACGATGGTTAATTCGTTCAAACAGACGGATTCCGTAATAATTTTCTAATTCCTGGATAGAACGTGAGACCGCTGGCTGAGTCATGTGCAGCAGGTCAGCAGCGCGGGTTACATTCATTTCCTGGTAGACGGTGACAAAGATTCGCATATGTTTTAAGGTCATACCATGTTCTCCTTATATCAAAAATGATATTGTAATAATAAAATAATAGCATTTTATTTATTGAATGGCAAGTGATAACATGAGGCTGAAAGGAGATGAGGGAGTATGAAAGAAACAAAAGTATCTATCTTAAGAAAATTATTCCTCAGTACATTGTATATCAGTGCATTTACCTTTGGCGGCGGTTTTGTCATCATTACTTTTATGAAGCGAAAATTTGTGGATGAACTGCACTGGATCGATATGACGGAAATGTTGGATCTGGCGGCGCTTGCGCAGTCATCGCCAGGAGCGATTGCGGTCAATGCGGCAATTTTAGTGGGATGGAGAGTGGCAGGTTTTGCTGGAATGGTGACTTCTGTAATTGGAACGATCCTGCCGCCAATGATGATTCTGTCGGTGATTTCATTTTGTTATCAGGCATTTGCGACGAATGTCTATGTGGCGCTGGTGTTAAAAGGAATGCAGGCTGGTGTGGCAGCTGTGATTCTGGATGTGGTATGCGGACTGGGAGCGAATGTGCTGAAACAGAAACGCCCCATATTGATTGGAATTATGGTCGCAGCGTTTTTGGCCAATGCAATCTGGAGGATCAATGTGATTTATATCATTCTTGCATCGGCTTTGATCGGTATTGGATTGGCGGTTACGGAAAGAAAAAGGGGTGAGATATTATGATTTATCTGCAATTATTTCTTAGCTTTCTACAGGTCGGGATGTTCAGCATTGGCGGGGGATATGCAGCAATGCCATTGATCCAGAGTCAGGTAGTGGAAGGATACGGATGGCTGACCATGAGTGAATTTACAGATCTGATCACCATTGCGGAGATGACACCTGGGCCAATTGCAGTAAATTCAGCAACTTTCGTGGGAATCCGGATTGCTGGTCTTCCAGGAGCAGTAATCGCTACCATGGGATGTATTTTCCCGTCTTGTATTATTGTGTCGTTGCTTGCTTATATTTATTATCGTTATAAAAATGTTTCAACCCTGCAAAGTGTGTTATCCAGTCTGCGTCCAACGGTAGTGGCTTTGATTGCGTCTGCTGGTTTATCGATTTTGAAAACCGTTGTTTTTGCTGGAAAAGCAATGACGTTAGAGAACATAAACTGGATTGGATTTGGAATCTTTGGAATCGCGTTTTTTGTACTAAGAAAATGGAAAATCAATCCGATCCTGGTGATGAGTCTGTGCGGAGCAGGCCGGTTGATGATTCAATTGATCGTTGGAATTTAAATGAGAGGGAGCGTGTATGTATATGAAAACATGGATGGTAAAAAAAGAATTTGGAAAAGAAATAATTCAGCGGGAACAGGAAAAAGAGGAACATTATCTGCATCGAAAAGGCACTGAATGGTGGATTCAGGATAAAAATGGAAAAGTGATCATTCGCGTCAAAAGGAATGAAGAACATGTGGAAGTTTCTGGAGGTATTTGCGGAAGCGGAACGATGAAGATGGAAATGGAGCATCCGTATTTTCAACCAGCCCGCGTAAAAGCATTGTATTTCCTGGAAAACAAGGAAAAGTATACCCTTGTACAGACTCCGAAAAGAGAATATACTATTTATCAGAATGATCAGGTGATCGGAAGGATAAATGGTCTTGATAGATGGAAAGCAGAGATTCAGATGGAAGATCAGGTAACGGATGGGATGGCGGAATTGAGTTATCTTCTAGCTGAAATCATGTATCATCAGGACGATCTGATCTTGGTATAGATCATAAGCAGGATTCCTAGTGGTTATCTCCTGTTCATTTATTTGATAAGATAGGAGGAACTTCGATGAACGATTACGAGAGAGCCTGTCAGTTAAAAGAAGAAACCATCGCCAACCGCCGTTATCTTCACCAGCATGCGGAAGTTGGTCTGGATCTTCCGGAGACAAAGGCTTATGTGATGGCGAAATTAAGGGAATACGGATTAGAGCCGAAAGAATGTGGAGCCGGTGTGACGGTGACTTTGGGAAAGCCAGGAAAGGTACTGCTTCTCCGGGCGGATATGGATGCACTGCCGATGCCGGAGGAGAGTGGAGAACCGTTTGCCTGTCAGACGGACAACCGCAACCACGCCTGTGGCCATGATTTCCATGCAGCCATGCTGCTGACGGCAGCGAAACTGTTAAAAGAGAAGGAAGCTGAGTTGGAAGGAACGGTGAAATTTATGTTCCAGCCAGCGGAGGAGACCTTTGAGGGAAGCCGGAACATGATTGAACATGGAATTCTGGAAAATCCGAAAGTGGATGCAGCCATGGCTTGTCATGTGGCGGCTGGTAAAGTTCCAGCGGGCCTGGTCATGTACAATGGCAGTGGCGTGATGATGTCTTCAGTCGATGGATTTAAGATCACGATCCATGGAAAAGGAGCCCACGGTGCTTCTCCACAGACCTCTATTGACCCGATCAATGTGGGCATGCACATTTATCTGGCGTTCCAGGAGCTGATCGCCAGAGAAAGCAATCCAAACCACGCCTGTGTGCTGACCATTGGTCAGTTTTCAGCAGGTTCCGCACCGAATATTATTCCAGAGACTGCTGTGCTGCAGGGAACCATCCGTACCAATGACAAAGAGGCAAGAGAATTGCTGGTACGCCGTATGAGACAGGTGGCAGAAGGCGAAGCGGCAGTATTTGGAGCCAGTGTGGAGATTGAGATGTTATCGGAGGTTTGTCCGCTGATCTGCGATCCGGCGCTGACGAATGAGATGGTTGGTTTCGTAAAGGAACTTCCGATTCCAGGTCTTACCCTGTATCCAGGTGCTTCTGCCAACGCGTCAGAGGATTTTGCCCTGATTGCGGAGCGTGTGCCATCGGTTTTCCTGTATCTGGGCGCTGGATATCTGGACGAGCGGGGCAATTATGGGGCTCATAATCCGAAGGTAGTCTTCAACGAAGACGTCTGCCCGATCGGTGTGGCGTCCATGGTGCACTGCGCGGTGCAGTGGCTGAAGACAGAGAACCAGAAATAATACGAAAGAAGAATGATAGGAAGTAGATTAGGAAGGAAATAGTTGTTTTATGCCATTAGGAATATTAGTCAATGCGTTATCCGTAATTGTAGGAGGTGGGATCGGTCTGGTCGTCAAAGACCGTTTAGACCAGGATTTTAAAGAAAAGTTAAATATGATCTTCGGTGTCTGCGCCATGGGAATGGGCGTCAGTACCATTGTTCTCATGAAAAATATGCCAGCGGTGATCTTTTCCATCGTCATTGGAACGGCCATTGGTCTGGCAATCCATTTGGGAGACTGGATCCAGAAAGGGGCGGGCCTGATGCAGAAGGCCGTGTCCAAAGTGATCAAAAATACCAACGATACCATTTCTGAAGAGGAATTTATGACCACACTGGTGACGGTGATTGTGTTATTCTGTGCCAGCGGAACTGGAATTTACGGTTCTATCGTATCTGGTATGACGGGAGAACACAGTATTTTGATTGCCAAGTCCATTCTGGATTTATTTACAGCACTGATTTTTGCCTGCACCTTAGGCGGCGTGGTATCTCTGATCGCAATTCCGCAGCTGGTGATCTTTTTAGCACTGTTTTTTGGGGCAAATCTGATCTATCCGCTGACCACACCGGCGATGATCGATGATTTCAAGGCAGCAGGCGGCATGATCATGCTGGCAACCGGCTTCCGTATGATTAAAGTAAAAATGTTCCCGACAGCGGATATGATCCCAGCCATGATCCTGGTGATGCCAGTCAGCTGGATGTGGGTGGAGTGGATCATGCCATTTGTAGGATAATGATTTGAAAACCATAGGAGAAATGAAGGATACTTATGTTGTGATTCCAGCGTTGGAGCCGCCGCAGAAATTTTATGATTATCTGCGGGAACTGACTGCGGTGGAATAGATTTTCTTATTTACAAGAGAAAAAAATTCATGAAATTTCGATTGTATGCGCCGACTGCGATGGGCAGCATACCATCAAGGACATCTAAAGGATGGTAGAAGAGGTACAGGAGCATCCGGGCAGTATGGTGCTTGGAGAACGGCAGTTTGACCGGGAGGACATTCCGTGGAAATCCAGATTTGGCAACCGGGTATCCAGCTATGAACTTTCTTACACCATGAAATATTTCCTGTATGCTCCGGAAGTGGACGTGATGACTCCAATGCCGGAGGAAGAACTGAAGAAGGTGGCGGAGAATTATAATCAGGTGTTGTATTTTCAATAGAAAATGCTTCGTCAGGGCCCTTACAGGAATTTAACAAGAGCTTAACCATAGTGTGATTTTATAAAAAACATAGGAATGATACAATCCACGTGACAGTTAGAAATGACATAACAAAGTGGAGGAATTCTTATGAAGAAAAGATATCTGGCAGTAATGGCAGCAGCGATGACAACTATGGCGGTGACAGCATGCTCTGGTAATCAGACAACAACAGAGACGACTGCAGTAGAGACTACAACGGCAGCGGCAAGTGCGGCAACAACTGCAGCTGAAACAAGTGCAGCAGAAACAACAGCAGCGGCAGCAGAAAAGCCGATCCAGGAAAAACCGCTTGTGGTATATCTAAATGATTTTGATGGTGTTATCGGTGATTTATTTAAAGAAGCTACCGGCTACGATGTAGAAGTGGTTGTAGGAAATGGTGCAGAGACCATGTCCAGGATTGCAGCAGAAAAAGGGAATCCACAGTGGGATGTAGTCTGGATTGATTCCATGTATGATGTATACAATCTGTCACAAGATGAGGAACTGCTTACCGGATGGGAACCGGAAAATGCTGCAAATCTGACTGCATTTTCAAAATCTCTGGTTCCGGAAAATCAGTGCATGTATCCGACCGATATTCATGCAGCAGGTGTCCTGGTATACCGCAATGACAAATGGAATGATGCAGATGCGCCAAAGGCATTCGCAGATCTGACAGATGAGAAATACAAAGATCAGGTAGGTATGGCAGATCCTGGTGTTGCAGCACCGGCTTATCCATTAGCAGCCTACTTTATGGATGATCTGGGACTGGATGCAGGAAAGGAATATTTTACGAAGCTCTTTGACAACGGACTGAAGGTATTCCCGAAAAATCCACAGGTAGTACAGGCATTGACCGGCGGGGATATTACCATTGCCATGCTGCAGGAGACCAACGCATATGATATGGTGGCAAGCGGAGAGCCGCTTACGATCGTCTGGCCGGAAAATGGGGCTCCTGGTTCTACCCGTGTAGCAGCGATCAGCGCAGCCAGCAGTCAGCAGGAGATCGCAAAAATGTTTGTAAACTTCCTGTTGGACCCAGATATCCAGCAGGAGCTGGTGGATACTGGAGATGAGGGATATTTTGAGCCATCTGTTGAAGGAGTCACCAGAAAAGCAGATCGTGATCCGGATGCAAAACTGGCAGTTGCAGATGAGGTATTTGGTGCAGAAAATGAAGCAGACATCAAAGCATGGTTTGCAGATATGTCAGCACAATAAAGGAAGGATAAGAATTGATGAAAAGTAGAGAAAATGCCGCAGGCGTTGGAATACTTGGAATTCTGGGAATTTTAGTACTGCTGCCTCTGGCAGCAGTATTGTTTCAGATCCTGTGTCCTGGTCTGCAGCTGGAAAAATTTGACTTGAAAAATCTGTCCCTGGTGTTGGATGTTTTTGTGAGACCACTATGGAAAAAAGCATTTTTAAATTCCTTTTTCTTAAGTTCCGGCACGACTGTGATCGGATTGGTGCTGGCGGCAATTCTGGCACATATTCGAACCAGATATCAGTTTGCAGGCGCAAAATTACTGGATCTGACGGCATGGATTTTAATGATCATGCCGTCTTTTCTATTAGCCCAGGGATGGGTTTATTTTTCTTCCAGTAATGGAATTGCCAGCGCATGGCTTGGAATTCCTGGAGTTGGTTCCTTTGTATTCAGCTATTGGGGACTGGTGACCGTTATGGTGCTGTGCAAATTTCCTATGGCATATGTGACGATCAAAACTTCCCTGGAATGGTATCCGGCCAGACTCATGTATGCGGCCAGGATGAATGGAGCATCTTCGTTCCACGCCTGGAGAACCATACAGCTTCCTTTGTGCATTCCGGCATATTGCTCCGCCGCAATGCTGATCTTTATGGATACGATTGGAGACTATGGAATGTCCTCCACCATCACGGCAGTGTATTCATTCCCAACGCTTCCTTATACCATATACAGCGCCATCTGTTCTTCTCCGGTGCGGTTTGATATGGCAGGTGTGCTGTCGTTATACCTGATGGTGATGATCGTCATCGCCATGGCGGTTCAGTGTGGTGCCATGGGAAAGAAAAAATTTGATTTTCTGGATAATGGAACAGAACAGATCCAGGCAGTGAGATCGGGAAAAGGGCTTGGGGCCTTCTTATCCATAACGGTTCTTTCTTTTTGCATGATCGCTCTTGGGATTCCAGTAGGCTCCAATCTGATCATGTCATTTTCCGATTCAGTCAGTATCCAGAAGTTTGCGTTTACACTGGATAATTATCGCCAGGTCTTCTCCTCTGCCAGCTCTATGGTAAGTGGAATCAGACATTCTTTGGGACTTGCAGGAGTTTCCGCAGTGATTGGTGTTCTGATCGGCTTTTGCATTGCCTATGTGCTGACCTATTCCAGCTTCAAATTAAAGAAAATGATTGATATGCTGACCCTGGTTGCCATGGCAGTGCCAGGAGTAGTTCTTGGTATCGGGTATATTTTTATCTGGAACCAGAAATGGCTGTCTTCTATCGGGCTTCATTTATATGGAAAACCATCAATCCTGGTTCTGGCAAGCGTGGCGTCTGCCATCCCAATGATCAACCGCGTTCTGGTAGGCGGCATGGCAAAGATACCGGAGAGCCTTTTGACGGCGGCACAGATGCAGGGAGCCGGATTTTTGACAAAAATAAGGACAATTTTGCTTCCGTTGCTTCATAACAGTAGTGTTTCAGCAGTGCTTGCGGCTTTTGGAGGCAGTGTATTCAATCTGGCGATCACGACGATTCTGTATCCGCCCAATTACAGTACATTGCCGGTTTATATTAGCGATTCTTATAATGATCTGAAATTTGGTTATGCGGCAGCAGCAACCATTGTTGGCGGTGCATTTATCATCGGGATCATGCTGATTTTGGAAATGATGTTAAACATTGGATATCTTGGAAAAGGAAAACGGCGGAAATAGTATGGGTACAATACTGGAATTAAATGGAATAAAAAAATATTATGGAAAAAAGGAAGTATTGAAGGGAATTAGTCTTCAGGTCGAGGAAGGACAGGTGATCAGTGTTTTAGGACCATCCGGCTGCGGAAAATCCACATTGTTAAACATCATCGCTGGAATTCTTCCGCTGGATGAGGGAAGTGTCAGAATCTATGGAAAAGAAGTATCTTCCCATGGAAAAATAGTTCCCATCGAAGAGCGGAATATCAATATGGTATTCCAGGATTTTGCGCTCTGGCCTCATATGAAAGCCTGTGACAATATCTTATATGGTCTGAAGGTCAGGAGAGTGGACAAGGATGAACAGGAAAAGCGGCTTCAGGAGGTGGTTTCTTTGCTGCATCTGGAGGGACTGTTAAATCAGTTCCCGGCGGAGCTTTCCGGCGGACAGCAGCAGAGAGTGGCCATTGCAAGAGCCCTGATCACCAAACCGGCGATCATTCTTTTAGATGAACCATTATGTAATCTTGATGTTCAGCTGCGAATCGAAATGAGAACGGAGATGGCACAGTTATTCCGGCATTTGAAGACAACGGTATTTCATGTGACTCATGATCCATCAGAGGCATTTGCCATGGCGGACCGGATCATTGTGATGAATCAGGGAAATATCGACCAGAATGGGACACCAGAAGAATGTTACAAAATGCCGAAAACAGCGGTGGTGGCCGGACTTTTGGGAGCCGGAAATCGTCTGGATGGGACGATGCTTTCAGAGCAGGATGAAGATCGGGTCCAGATTCAGACAGCCGGAACTGTGGTATGGTGTATGAATTTGATCGGTAAAAAAGAGAGTGGGACTGTGGCAGAATTGCGATTCCGCCCGGAAGATGGAAGATTTTGTGAGGAGGCAGGTCCACAGAGAATCCCAGTTCAGGTACAGATGTCTTCTTTTGAAGGTGGGCAGTACCGGGTGAGAGTCTGTGCGGAACAGAATCAGTCTTTCTGTCTCTTACATCCGGAATTTCTTCCAGAGGGCATGAAAGGATTTGTGGAGATTCCTGCAGAGAGGTTGTATGCGTATGAGAAAATTTCTGGTTAAAGGCGGATATGGGGAACATGGAAGATCCTGCTTCCTTGTGGAGTATGGAACAGAGGGACATTTCTATATGGTAGACTGTGGTATCATGGACAGCGACAGCCAGCCATATCCGGAAATTTCCAGAGAAGAACTGGAGCAGACAGACTACCTGTTTCTGACCCATTGTCATAAAGATCACAGTGGGGCATTTGGGGAGATGGTAAAGAGGGGATTTCATGGAGTGCTGGTGACAAGCGGAATGACAGCGCGGCTTTCGGGGATTTCGTATCCACAGACTGTGCTGCTGGAGGTGACAGACCATGATCCGGCAGTGAATCAGGCAGAAATCGGTCCTTTTTTGGTGCATTATGGCAGAACTGGGCATTGTCCAGGTGGATTGTGGTTTCTGATCGAGGATCATATGGGCAAATGTTTATTTACCGGGGATTATCAGGAAAATACGTTGGCCTATGCCTGTGATCCTATAAAGAATTGCACCGCTGATCTTGCAGTGGTTGATTGTGCCCACAGGGATACCATGGAAACCGCAGATGGTCTTAGAAAGCAGATGAAAGACCAGATCAGGAATTTTAGAAATCTTGGACAAAAGATCCTGTTTCCTCTGCCACATTATGGAAGAGGCTGTGAGATCCTGTTTCTATTGGATGAAATGAAGCGTGATGAGAGAGCAGGATGGCGGATCGCAGCAGATCAGCGTTTCATAAAAGATCTGGAAACGGTTCTTGCGGAAGAAATCTGGTATCAGGAAGCGGTATATGAACAGTTAAAGCAGATCTATGAAGAATTAAGGCAGTCATATCATGGAATAGCGGAGCCAGAAAACCAGAAAAACTGGGATATCTATCTGATGGGAGATCCCCATCTGCAAAAAGAAGAAAATCAGGAATTAGTGAAAGCACAAGTAGAAAAAGGCACCGCAGTGATCATTACAGGCCGGGTAAAGCCAGGTCATCTCCCGGAACTTCTTCTAAAAGAAGAAAAAGCCATAAAACAATTATATCCCCATCATCAGAGCGAGAGGGATATGGAAAATATGGTAAGAAATAATCAGTTTCAGGTGGTGGTGCCGTTTCATAATGAGAGGAAGGAATTCTATTTTTGATAAATTTGGTAATGTCTATGGAAACAATTTTGCAGTAAAATAATATTCCTAAAATTCGTGCAAACACAAAAATGAGGAGCCAAACGTCCAATTTTGACACGAAACCGACCCAATTATTACAATTAGCTCCAAAAACTAAAATTTTTATGCTAAGATGGCGGAGCAGTTCCAATCAAACATGCAGCTGGCAATCAGCCCGCCATCGCAAAGAAACCGGTCGGTGTGGAACTGCAAAAATGGGGATGAAAATGGGACTGGTCCTTTGGGGGGATCAGTCCTGTTTTATATCTTAGAAAGAATCTAAAACCACAGATACGGCATCCGGATCGCCGCATTTCTCCTGGCCTCTTCATCTGCTGTCTCAAATGGCAGAGATTCATAAAGCTGCACTAGTTCCGGTCGTTTTAAGAGGTTTCCTGCAAAGAGCATAAAGGACATCCGCACAGGAAATGCGTCGAAATGCATCACATCTTTCGCATACGGCCAGGTGGATTTATCTAACAGGTATGGGGTCAGGAAATCAACGCCTTTCTGAATGTCAGCGCCGTTTGGTAGGGCGTAATTCCACAGATTGTCCTCCGAGGTGGAGAGCAGGTAACAGAGGGTTACCATGTTATCCAGCACAAAAGTGGAGTAATTGTACGGCTTCGTCCGGGCCAGCTCCAGTGGGAAAGAACCGTCGGCTTCCATCTGTGGCAGCAGGTATTTCTTATAACTTTCCCGGCAGAATTCCACGATCCTTGGGTTGTCGGTAAAGAGGGCGAAGACAGCGGCCTGGACAAAATAGGTAACGCTGTGGTTGTTTTTCTGGGTCATTTCCTCGACACCGTTGGGATCTGTTAGTAACCAGCCTAAATACCTGACGAACCACTGTTTCAGGCTCTGGTAAATGTCTGGGGTCATGTGTGGGGAATCCTTTAAGGCTTCGATGGCAAATGGCACGTCGATCAGATGCAGGGTGTCGATAATGCCGATGCCGCGGCCATCACAGACACCTGGAATAGCCTGGGCATAGGAGAGAGCCGGAGTCATATAGGTCTTGGAATCCAGGAAGAATTCCTGTAAAGTCATTACCGCTCTGGCTGCCAGCGTTTCGTCCCCGGTCAGCCGGTAACCTTCTGCCAGAAAGACCAGATTGGTGCGCATTTGTCTTAGCAGCAGTCGGTGATCATTGAAGTTTGCAGGATTGGTTTCTCCATCCCGGCGGATATAGGGAAGGCCATCGGCAGTATCTGGGCTTGGCCACCAATAGTCACCGTTAGAGTAATAGTCGTGAATGGTTCCAGGACTCTGGGATGCGAAAATATCCGTAATATGCGGAATTGGTTTCATGAGAATCGAATAGGCTTTTTTTAAAATCCAATCCTTTTCGGAATCTGGGAGCAGGATGGATATTTCTGGTTTATGGAATAGCATTATGACAGCACCTCATTCCTGAATCAATCTATTTTCGATGATTCTATAATTAAAATCCTATAGAAGATATAAAGAAAAAACAATGGGAAAAACTTTGAATCCATAGGAAAAACCTTCATTCCCGATTTACATTTTTTCTGCAATTTTGTAAAATTAAGAGTAGGAGGAGTATCAGTATGAGAAAAAAATCGAAAATCTATCTGCATATGTTTTTTTCTTATTTAGGAATTCTTGTGATTCCCATGGCGCTTGCGATGGCGCTCTACATTTACACATTCCGGGTGATTACGGGACAGGCGGAGACCATGAACGAGAACCTTCTGGTCATGGTGAAAAATGAAATTGACAACGAGATGGACAATGTCTGGAAGATCACCAGCCGGTTGGCTTTGGACAGTAAGATCCAGCAGACGGCCAACGTGAAGCGGATGTATGACGCCAATGACCAGATCAATCTCTACTATATTTATGGAGAGACCCAGTCCATCGCCATGTCTGAGTCCTTTATTGACGATGTGTTTATTCTATTTAATAATACCCAGAAGGTAGTCAGTTCCAGAGGCAATATGACGTCGGAGCTGTTCTACAATCTGTACTATAAAAGCAGTGAAATTTCTTATGAAGATTTCCGGGATTATCTTGGACAGTTTCATTACGGGGATGTGCTTCCCATGAAGCTGGATGATGGGGAAGAGATCTTCCTGTTTACCATGGGAACCTTAAAATCCACCTTCCGGGACTCTCCAGCGGTGGTCTGCTGTCAGATCAATACGGAAACCATCAAAAACCGTCTCCAGCAGATGAAATGGTCCGATACCATGGATGTGATGCTGCTGACGGAGCAGGATGTGCGGGTCAGCGCGGACGAAGCCATCACAGAGGAGGCAGAATGGCTCTATGAC
>CAKRWX010000017.1 GCA_934418055.1 uncultured Lachnospiraceae bacterium | reverse complement strand
CCTTGGGAAAGGCTGATGTTGTTACGAAAAAATATATGGGACAGAACCATATATTTGCGGACGCATTTAATTATTTGATTTATGGAGGGAAGATCATGATCCACGAGCAGGAGCTACGGGAGGTGGATGCCACGGAGATGGTGCTGCCGTATGTGAAGAATGATTTTGAAGGAGAAAAATTAAGAAATAAGTCAGAATATGATTTTGAAGCAGTCCAGAAATATCGGGATATTTTAAAACGGGCGGTTATCAAACAGGATGGGAATGCGTGTTATATTTTGCTTGGGATCGAGAATCAGACGGACATCCATTACGCGATGCCGGTGCGGAATGCTATTTATGATGCTCTACAATATGGCAAGCAGGTGTCCAAGGCTGCTGCGATGCATAACAGGAGGAAGAAGCTGCATGGGAGAGGAGAGTTCCTTTCTGGTTTCAAAAAGACAGACCGATTGATGCCAGTGATCACATTGGTGATCCATTTCGGCGTAAAGCCATGGGATGGGCCGTTGTCCCTGCATGAGATGATGGATATTTCAGATCCAGCGATTAAAAACTTAGTATCTGATTACCAAGTTCATCTGATTGATCCAGCCAGAATGACACCGAAGGAATTGGAAAAATTTTCCAGTAGCCTCAAGGAGGTGTTGGGTTATATCAAATATTCTGGGGATAAAGAACAATTATCCGCATTTATCCGAAGAAATCAGAAAATAGAAATCGAGCAGGAAGCCCTGCTTGTGATAAAAACCATAACAAAAACACCATTAAAGGTACCAGAACAGGAGGAGAAGATAGATATGTGTAAGGCGATTGATGATATGATAAAAGAAAATATGGAGATTGGAAGAATGGAAGGAAGAGCAGAGGGAATGGCAGTGGGCGAAACCCATGGAAGATATCAAGGTGAGATCGTGGCTTTTAGTAAATTGATTCGTGCCGGAAAGCTGACCATAAGAGAAGCTGCGGACATGACTGGTATGACGGAAAAAGTATTTTTACGGGAAATGGAAAAAATAGAAAACTATTCTTCACCTCAAATTCAACCGCTTCTTTCAACGCCTCATTGACATCAAACGCTCCATGAATCGCTTCCGTCTGCTTGGAATAGTCAGCAGTCTCGAATGCGCGGTCGTAGGCGGTGCGGAAACTCTTGTAGTAGTTTAACTCAGCGCCAAAGTATGGGTTTGGTTGGAGAAGAAGGCTGTTGTAGGCGCGGATAATACCGGAGATTGGGACGCCGGAGGAATTCTGATCCAGGAGGTCGAAGTTCTCACAGTAATATTTCCAGGTTTTCATGTAAGCTTTTTTAGCGTCTGTTAAAAGGGCCTGTTCTTCTTCGGTCAGTGGCTTGAAATCCTGCATGTAGGAAGTGTTGTCCTCCACCTGTTCTAAGTTGCTCATACCGGACAGAACCACCAGAACGCCCTCTAAAGAAGCAGCAAAGCGGACTGCGTAGCTGGCTGGGGAGACGCGGGAGTCGAAACGTCCTTTGATCTCTTTTGGAACCGTGGCTAACATACCGCCTTTGACTGGTTCCATGACGATAACCTGGGCACCGTGTTTGCGGATCACTTCGTAGCATTTCTGCGCCTGCATAAATGGCTCGTCCCAGTCATAGTAGTTCAGGGCGATCTGAACGGCTTCTACTTCTGGATGCTCCGTTAAAATCTGATCCAGATGTGCGGCATCGTCATGATAGGAAAAGGCGATGTGCTTGATTTTTCCCTGCTCTTTCCAATGTTTCATATGGTCAAACAAGTGTGCAGTCTGAACCTCAGTTTTGTAAAGATAGCGGTTTAAGTTGTGAAGCAGGTAATAATCGAAATAATCGACACCGCATTTGTCCAGCTGTTCCTGGAAAATGGTATCCACCTGTTCTTCGGATGGCATGATAAAAGTAGGAAATTTTGACGCCAGCACAAAGGAATCCCGGTCATGACGTTTCACGAGGGCTTCCCGGATGGCAGTTTCGGATGCACCATTGTGGTACACGTAAGAGGTGTCAAAATAGGTGAATCCCCGCTCCAAATAGAGATCGACCATCTGATTTAAAGCATTCTGGTCGATATGTTCCTGTGTTCCATCGGTCACAGGAAGACGCATAAGTCCAAATCCAAGTTTTTTCATATGAAAATCTCCTTTCTCATTTTATTTAGAAGATTCCCCAGTTAAATAAGGAATCATCATGGTGTTTAAAAATAAGCTGCAGAATTCCTCTGTTCGTTTCGCAAAGCAATAAGAACCGCCGGACATGTCCCAGCAGAGCATCTGCCCGTATAAAACATCCATCAGTGTGTGTGCCAGAATCTCCACAGGAGCGTCCGGCGTCACTTCACCTCTTTGCATGCCATCGGTGATCAAGACAGCAGTGGAATGAATATCAAACGCCAGTTTTCCCCGGTCATCTTCATTTTTGATCAGATCCGGGTTTACGGTATTCCGCACCCATTCCTGGCACAGTTTCAGGCCGCTTTTTTCAATGCAGTCAGCAAAACTGGTCAGAAAATAAACCAGACGTTCCATAAATGTTCCATCGCAGGCCAGGGCCCGGTCCAGAACTTCCTGATACATTTCGCGGCTTAACGCGAACATGATGTCTTCTTTCTGTTTAAAATAGGTGTAAAAAGTCCCGTTGGCCACGCCGCATTTTTTGGTGATCTCAGCGATGGAAGTGTTGGCAAGTCCCTTTTTGCTGATCAGTTCCTTGGCGGCTTCCATGAGTTTTCGCTTGGTCTCCAGTGCGGCAAGTTGTCGATTGGTCATAATCATCACCTCCTGCTGCGATTGTATCACGTTCATTGAATGAAAGTCAATGAATTATATTCAATTTAAAAAACAGAAAAAATGATTGACAAATGAGCAGAATCCTATTATCATTACCAATGATAATTACCAAAGATAACTAATGAAAGTAAAAAAGGAGCACAACATGACCATCGATCAGATTAAAAAAATGATGGACGCCTGTTATCTTGCCAAACGGGTCCGTGAGTTGATGCCGAAGCTTCCTCAGGGAGTAACGCCTTCGTATATCCAGTATCTGGACGTGATTCAGAAACTGGAGCAGCAAAAAGGCCAGGTGAAGGTGTCAGATATCAGCGATGTCCTGGAACTTCCAAGACCTGGCGTGACCAGGACGGTGAAAGAGATGGAGTCCAAGGGATATTTAAGAAAGACCACTTCTCAAGAGGACGGTCGGATCACTTACATCACTATTACCGAAGATGGAAAACGTCTGTCGGACAAATACGACCGGAAATATTATGGGGAGCTGGCACCATATTTTGACGTAATTCCAGAGGAAGAGGCAGAAATTACCATTCAGACATTGAAGAAAGTATACCAGATCATGAGCGAAAGGAGAATTAACCTTGAATAATTCCAATGCAGATTTTACCCAGGGAAGTATCCCGAAAAAATTGATTTCTTTTATGATCCCGGTCTTAGGGGCGCTGATTTTACAGGCGGCTTATGGAGCAGTGGATTTGTTGGTCGTTGGACGATTTGGTTCCACTTCTGGACTTTCCGCAGTTTCCACCGGAAGCCAGATCCTGAACCTGGTGACCTTTGTGGTGACCCAGCTGGCTATGGGTATTACCGTACTGATCGCCAGATATATTGGGGAAAAGCGGCCGCAGCTGATCGGTTCTCTGATTGGCGGCGCAACGCTCGTATTTACCTTGATTTCTGTGGTACTGTTTGTGATCATGGTGGGATTTTCCCATGGATTGGCAGTTTTGATGCAGGCACCGGCGGAAGCAGTGGATTTAACCTCTGTTTATGTGCGGATCTGCGGCGCTGGTATTTTCTTTATTGTAGCTTATAATGTGCTGGCGGCAATTTTCCGTGGATTGGGAGACAGCAAATCCCCTTTGATTTTCGTGGCAATTGCCTGTGCCATCAATGTGGTAGGCGATCTGGTGCTGGTGGCAGGGTTTCATCTGGATGCGGCAGGTGCTGCCATCGCTACCGTGGCGGCCCAGGCCATCAGCGCGGTATTTGCCCTGGTTTTGTTAGCGAAGAAAAATCTGCCTTTCCAGATCAAAAAAGAGGATTTTCATTTTAATTCCCAGTGCAGACGGCTTCTTCAGGTGGGATTCCCGCTGGCTATGCAGGAGTTCCTGACCCAGATGTCATTCCTGGCACTGTGTGCATTTATTAACCGCCTGGGACTGGAAGCGTCTTCGGGTTACGGCGTGGCATGCAAAATCGTCAACTTCGCCATGCTGATCCCAAGTTCCCTGATGCAGTCCATGGCGTCCTTCGTTTCCCAGAATGTGGGCGCGGGCAATGAAAAACGTGCGAAAAAGGCCATGTTTACCGGTATTGGCATCGGTCTGGTCATTGGATGCGTGGTATTTGTCCTGGTTCTGCTGAAAGGTGATGTGCTGACCGGGCTGTTTACCACGGATGCAGCGGTGGTACAGAGAGGATTTGAGTATCTGAAAGGATTTGCGCCGGAGTCTATCGTGACAGCGGTACTGTTCAGCATGGTCGGTTATTTCAATGGACATGACAAGACTCTCTGGGTGATGACCCAGGGACTGGCCCAGACGCTGCTGGTGAGACTGCCTATGGCTTACGTTATGAGTATCCAGCCAAACGCCAGTCTGACCATGATCGGTTTGGCAGCGCCAACAGCAACTGTTTTTGGAATTGTGTTAAACATTGGATTTTTCTTGTGGTGCAATAAAAAATCAAAAGAAAATCTTACAAAATAAGAATGATTTTGGCATTTCCTTGATTCTTTCAAAAATTTGGAATATACTGAGGGCATTGAAAAGGAGATTAGGAAAATGAAGAAAAACAGAGCAACTATTTTACGACAGTTATGCGCCTGCGCGCTGACCATAACCATGACTTTTGCCGCTCCGTCTGCAGTTTATGCAGCGGGAACAGATCCTTTGGGATTTGGAGAGATGGGACCAGGAACCAATGTGGATGCTTATGGAAATCCCGTAAGCGGTGTGGTGGCCAAGGGAATTACCGTATCCAAGTATCAGAACCGGGCCAGTGAGGCCAATGGAGGCATTGATTGGGACGCTGTTAGAAATTCTGGAGTATCGTTTGCAATGATCCGTCTGGGATACTACAACGATCTGGATCCATATTTTGCAGAAAATATGAAAGCGGCTTCTGCGGCAGGTTTGAAGACCGGTATCTTTTTCTACACCCAGGCGTTGGATGTGGATACTGCCAGGGCAGAAGCGGATTTTGTATTGTCTCAGGTAAAAGATTATCCGATTTCTTATCCGATTGCTTATGACGTGGAGTCTGATACGATTTTACAGAATGGTCTGACAAAACAGCAGATCACCGACCAGGTCAATGCATTCTGTGAGCGGATTGCTGCAGCAGGATACCGCCCGATCGTGTATGCCAATAACGAATGGCTGACCAATCACCTGGATACTACCCAGATTCCATATGATATCTGGTATGCACGATACGGAACGACCAATGAATATCCGAACCGCACCATCTGGCAGTGTACGGACAATGGCACAGTGGCTGGAATCGAGGGAAGTGTTACGGTGGAATATGCATTTGTAGATTACAGTACGTTAATTCCAGCTGGCGGAAGTCAGAATTAACGCTTGGGAAATCAGAATGGAGAAGGGTGTATGGGGATACGGTTAGCCCCGAAGCCTAGTCTTCTGAGAAAAAGTATCGTTGACAATTGCCTTAGATTTCTTATAATAAATAGTAACAAATGAATACCCGTATGGGTATTACAGAAAGAAAATGAGGTAGACCACATGAGAAAATGCATGGACGCAGATAATCTGCACCGTCGTTTAAAGAAAATTATCGGCCAGCTTCAGGCCATTGACCGGATGATTGATGAGGATGTTCCCTGTGAAGATATTCTTTCCCAGATGAATGCCGCCAAATCCGCCATTCACAAATGCGGCCAGGTGGTATTAGAGGGACACATCAAACACTGTGTGAGAGATGGAATCGAGCACGGCGACGCAGATAAGACCATCGAGAATTTTACCAAGGCCGTAGAGCGTTTTGCCAATATGGGTTAAACTCCTAGGAAAAATCCCGGAAATGTGATACACTGGAACCAGCAGTAAAAATGGGGAAAAGGGGTTACAAGGGATGAATCTGATCATGGAGTTTATGGAATTAGCGCTGTATGACATTGTACAGATCGCTACGGTGGTTCTGGAACTGTTTGGAATTGCGGTTTTGGTATCCACGGCAGTCAAGTGTTTTATCCGCTGGCTGAGAAAGGATCACAAAAACATCCGTCTGGATCTGGCTCAGGGCATTGCGCTGGCGCTGGAGTTTAAGATGGGCGGCGAGGTGCTTCGTACCGTCGTGGTACGGGAGTGGTCAGAGCTGGGAATTTTAGGAGCGATCATTGTCCTCCGGGCTATGCTCACATTCCTGATTCACTGGGAGATCGAGAACGAGAAGAAGGAAGCACGGGAAGAGCAGCAGTAGCAGAATTATAGAAAGAAAAACAGACAGGCTTTTGAAAATATGGGAAATGAGAGGATTTTACCATGTTTCAAAAGCCTGTTTTTTATTTCATAGGAAATTGCGTCCTATGAAACAAAAAACGCTCCGCGAGGGTGCAAAGCGCCAGTGGCGCTTGTTATGCACCGACCGAAGTGAAACGTAGACGCACTGCGACAGCGAGTCCAGGAAACGGCATTCGCTTTTTGCGAAAAGTGGACATTCAGTTGACAAAATGTCATTCCTATGGTAAAACTGAACAGTGCGATGATTTAACGCTTTTAATCAATAAAGTAACAAGAGGGGGAAGAATGAGTATGGAAGAACATACCCTTGCGCCTGACAGCGAACAGGAAGAACTGGAACGTAAGGCGCAGAAATTACTGGAAGAAAAAGATTCGGAATCCAGGACAAGAACCTATACAGGACCCATGGAAAAGGTGATCACGGTGCTTTTATGTGCCTGGACACTTTTTCAGATCTATTTTACGACCATCGGTGTGATGAGCGCCATTAATCTGAGAGCGTTCCACTGTATCTTTTTATTGACATTTACATTTTTGCTTTATCCGACTTATAAAAAGGAAAAACGGACCAGAAGCCTTCCGCCAGTATGGGATCTGGTACTGATCGTGCTGGCTATTGCTGTATTTGGTTATCTGATCTTAAATTACACCAGGGTAGCGCAGAACGGCGGACGTTTAACCCAGAAAGAGATCGTGATTGCGGGAATTGCCCTGCTGATCGTGTTTGAAGCCGCAAGACGTGCTTCTGGAAACCTGGCGATCCTGGCAGCTATTTTCCTGGCTTACAACTGGTTTGGACAGTATCTGCCTGGCAGATTGGGACACAATGGTTTCACTTTAAAGCGTGTCCTTGCCACACAGTTCTGGGGAACCCAGGGACTTTTAGGAACCGGTATCGGCGTGTCCGCTACCTATATTTTCCTGTTTGTGGTATTTGGAGCTTTCTTAAAATACAGTGGATTCTCCAAATTTATCAATGATTTTTCTCTGGCATTGGTAGGACGTACGCCAGGCGGCCCGGCGAAGGTTTCCGTTCTGGCATCTGCCCTCATGGGTATGATCAACGGTTCCGCTATCGCCAATGTGGCAACCACCGGAACCATCACCATTCCACTGATGAAAGAGACTGGTTATAAGAAAGAATTCGCCGGAGCGGTAGAAGCGGTAGCCTCCACAGGCGGTCAGTTCTGTCCGCCGATCATGGGTGCTGTGGGATTCGTTATGGCGGAATTTTTGAACCTGAGTTATACATCCGTGATGCTGGCGGCCATTGTTCCAGCGTTCCTCTATTATTTGGGATTATTATTTGCCGTCCATTTTGAGGCAAAACGGCTGGGTCTGGCAGGACTTTCCAAAGAAAATATTCCGAATGCCATGGAAGTGATCAAAGAGCAGGGCCATCTGGTAGCTCCATTGGTTGTGCTGATCGCCTTAATGTTTATGGGAAAGACCCCATTATTCTCCGCAGTTGTGGCAATTTTTGCAACCATCGCCGCAAGCTGGGTACGGAAAGACACCCGTATGACCTGGGATAAGATCATTATGGCGGCAGTAGAGGGCGCAAGAGGTGCAGTTTCTGTGGGCGTCTGCTGTGTGATCATTGGTGTGATTATCGGAACCGTAACCTTGACCAGCCTTGGACTGAATATGGGTTATCTGATCTTAAATGTTGTAGATAACAGCAACATTTACTTAACAGGACTTCTGGTTATGGTCATGTCCACCATCCTTGGTATGGGTGTTCCTGGTGTGGCAGCTTACGTCATCGTCCAGGCAGTGGCAGTGCCAGTCCTCATCGAGGTTGGTGTGCTGGATATTTCCGCACATATGTTCTGCCTGATTTATGCGTGTCTGTCGAATATTACACCGCCAGTTGCCATGAGCAGTTATGTGGCAGCGGGTATCGCAGGTTCCAATCAGACAAAGACCGGTCTGTTGTCGGTACGTCTTGGAATGGTGGGATTTTTGATTCCGTTCTTTTTCTTAGGCAATCCGATCCTGTTGATCGGCGCAGATCCGACAGCAACCATCGCAGCAAGCCTGTGGGCTATGTTTACGGCTTCCATCGGAACGATCGCGCTGGTAGGCGGCCTGGAGGGATGGCTGACCAGACGGTGTGGAATCGTGGAGCGTGTCCTGTTGCTGGCAGTTGCTCCGATGATGTTATATCCTGGTACTCTGACAGACGTGGCAGGCTTCTGCTTGTTGGCGGCAGTGATCTTGTATCAGAGAATGATTCAACGTCCAGCGGCTCCTATGGGAAATGCCGCCTGACATAAATTTACATTTTTAAGGAGAAGAGAGATTATGAAAAAAGCAGTATCCGTAGCATTAGCTGCAGCAATGGCAGCAGGAATGCTGGCTGGTTGCGGCAGCAGCAGCCAGACCACAGAGACAACCGCAGCTGCTTCCAGTGAAGCGGCAGAAACCACCGCAGCAGGTTCTGAGGCAGCAGAGACAACCGCAGCAGAAGCAGCAGGCGGAGACCACGAGAAAGTAACCATCAATTTCCCAACTGCATCCGCATCTGGCGCTCTGTACGCAGTCGGCGCAGCCATCACCAATCTGTGGGATACCCAGATCGATTATGTCAGCGCTTCCAGCCAGGCATCCGCAGGCGGAATCGAGAACTTAAACCTGGTATCTGAGAATGAGGCACAGGTTTCCATCGCCATCAGTTCCAACTGCTATCAGGCATTAAACGGAACTGACAGCTTTGAGGGCTTTGCATACGATGATCTGAAAGTAATCGCAGGTCTGTATTTCAACCCGAACCAGGTAGTTGTAACAGAAAAATCCGGCATTGAGTCCTTAGAGGATGTAAAGGGCAAACATTTCGCAGTAGCATCCGCTGGATCCAGTGTATATGGCGAGTGTGAGAACCATTTCACTGCTGCTGGATTAAACTTCCCAGATGATATCAACTGCGAGTACATCACCTTTACAGACGCAGCAGATATGCTTCAGAACGGCAGCATTGACGGTGCATGGATCATGTCCGGTGCTCCAGCATCCGCAGTAACTCAGGCTTGTACTTCCGGCGCAAAACTGGTAAGCATCAGCGATGACATTATCGCAAAACTGCAGGAGCAGTACCCATGGTACGCACCATACACCATTCCAGCAGGAACTTATCCAAACCAGGATGAGGATGTTCAGACTTCCGCCATCAAGATGGTCATGTTCTGCCGTGGTGATTTAGACGAGGAGACTGTATATCAGTTAACCAAGACTTTCTGGGAGAATATCGACAAATTAGGTGAGGCTCAGTCCAACTTAAAGGGTCTGACTCCAGAAGAGGCAGTAAAAGATATCGCAGATCTTCCACTGCATGCAGGTGCTGAGAAATACTATAAAGAGATCGGCGTATTACAGTAAGCGGATCGCATAAGAATAAATAGAAAAGGGAAATGATTCCGTTGTTTAGCGGAATCATTTCCCTTTTTGACGTTATGGTTGGCCAGACTGCGATGGAAACTTCCACGAATATTTTTTTAAAATCAGAGATAAGCGTGGGAGCTTTCGCTGGCGTGGGCATTGCCTGGAAGCGTTTTGGAATATTTGCCCGGAGAAATTCCTACCAGTTTTGTGAAAGATTTCACAAAATGAGCATAATCATTAAATCCGCATTCAAAACAGACATCGGTGATGGACATTCCCTTCTGCAGCAGGGTACAGGCATGCTGGATTCTGCGGGCAATGATGTAGTTCCACGGTGATGTTCCCGTAAAATCTTTAAACAGATGGCAGAAACGGGAACGGCTTAAGTTTAAATGATCTGCAATATCCTGGATGGACAGCGGATTAGCCAGGTTTTCATCGATAAACTGGATGCTGTCTTTTACTGCCTGAGGAGTAATATCCGCCAGACGTGTTGGTTTTGTGACAGAAGCCTGGTTGGCCAGCAGCAGGATCAGGCTTAAATTTGCTTTGGCGTAAATATCATAGCCAAAATCTTTGCGGTTTAAAGCCTCGATGGTGCGGTCCACCAGATATTCATACTCCCGCATCTGCTCCTCAGACAGATGAAGAATGTGATTGTGTTCATGCTTCTGAAAGCAAGCCAGAATATTGGTATTAGGTGTAGAAAAGGTCTGGATAAACGCCTCGTTAAAATGGATCGGAAACCGCTCGCATGGTTCATGATCCTTCACTGACAGTCCGTGGATGTCATTGGGGCAGATCAAAAGCAGGTCTCCAGAACTTAAATGATACGTAATGTTGTTGACGAAATAGTCCACATTGCCCGATTTAAACATAGTCAGTTCATAAGCGTTGTTATGGATATGAAGCTGTGGCGGAAATGGTTCCGTGGTCAGCATATGGGAGAGAAGCAGCTTATCAATGGACTCGATTTCAAGTTTTTTCATGGTCATTCACCTCAATCTATAGGGATATTGAACAATTATGCTAAAAGAAAATACACTAAAATGCCCTTTTTAGACTAAAAATGCACAAGGGATAGCACGATTTAACATAAATATAGCACAAAAGTAAAAAAAGGAATACTAAAAATGTGGTAAAATCTTAATATGATCAAAATAAACAAAACGACAAGAAAAAAGAAGATCAATAACAGACATAATGCATAAAACAAAAGGAAGGGAAAGAAAAAGAACATGGAAATATCCTTAAATACAAGGGCTGAAACGGCAAAATTATTTCTGGATACCATAAGACCATTGAAATCATGCTACAGTCCCGGACATGCGTTTTTACATGTTGGAGATTCCGGTGTCCACTATGGTGAGAAGGCCGCCAGGATGGAAGGCTTCGCCAGAGTCCTTTGGGGGCTTGGACCTTTGTGGGCAGGCGGAACAAAAGATTTTACCGCGGAGATGATCCAGGAAGCAGAAGAGTGGCAGAAGTTATATTTAGATGGCATCTTGCATGGAACAGATCCGGATCACGAAGAGTATTGGGGCGATATCTTTAATTTTGATCAGAAGATGGTGGAAGTAGCCGCCATCGTTTATACCATAGTGTTAAATCAGGACAGGTTCTGGAATGATCTGACGGAGAAGCAGCAGAAGCAGGTATATGGCTGGCTGAATCAGATCAACCTTTATGATATGCCAAAGTGCAACTGGCGGTTTTTCCGGATCATGGCGAACATGACCTTTGATATTTTAGGACTGCCTTATCCGAAAGAGCGGATGGATGAGGATTTCGACATCATCAACGAATCTTACATCGGCGACGGATGGTATTTTGATGGAACCCCATGGCAGTTAGATTATTATGTGGCCTATGCGATCCAGTTTTATGGAATGGTATATGGCAAATTGATGAAAGACCGCGATCCTGAGAGAAGTGAGATTTTCTTAGAGCGGGGTAGACAGTTTTATGGTGATTTCATTTACTGGTTTGCCAATGACGGATCTGAGATCCCGTTTGGCAGAAGCTTAACATACCGGTACGCTCACGGAGCACCTCTTGGAGCTATGGCATTTGCGGAATTAGACAATGTTAATTACGGAGTGTTAAAAAATCTGGTGTTAGGCAACTTAGAGACCTGGATGAAACGTCCGATTTTCGATCATGCAGGACTTCTTACCATCGGATATGGATATCCGCAGATCGAGATGAGTGAGAGCTATAACAGCGCGGGTTCTCCGTACTGGTGCAATAAAACCTTGGTTGTCCTGGCGCTGGATGATGAGCATCCATTCTGGAAAGCAGAACGGGAAGTTTACCCGTATGAACCGGTAAAATTCCTGAAGCATCCGCATATGGTGATCACCCATGACAAACATGATCATGTCATGGCCTATGTAACAGGACAGCATTTACCAAGCGATCACGGACAGGGACCTGCAAAATACGAGAAATTCGTATATTCCAACCAGTTTGGGTTCAGCATCTCGAAGGGTACCAGCTTAGCCCAGGGCGCATTTGACAGCACACTGGCGGTTTCCGTAAAAGGAGAGGACCGTTACTGTATGAGATACGGTATGGATGATTTCAAGGCAACAGAAGAATCTCTATATACCAGGTATCGTCCGATCACCGGGGTGACCATTGAAAGTACTGTAGTGCCGTGTTCTCCGTGGCATGTAAGAGTACATAGGATCACCAATGAAATTGCCATTGATCTGGCAGACGGCGGTTTCTCACTTCCACAGGAGCGCTGTTTTACCGTTGTAAGCGGCAGGGGAACCGGCAAATACCAGCCATCAGATGTAAAAAATGACGGAAAGACACTGATCGCTGATTTCCCGTGGGGAGTAAGCATGATCGCCAGTGAAACTGGTGAAGAACCGGTGCTGATCACCCCGTTTCCGAACACCAACCTGTTTGCCAATTTGACGGTCATTCCGATGGTAAAGACCCAGTTAGAGCCTGGAACCCATCTGATCGTTACCAGCGTGGCAGCAGATTTCCACGAGAGTGCAGAGACGCTTCTGAAGGAAAAACCACAGGTTGAGATTCAGGATGGAAAAGTGGTCGTGACCATCGGTGATAAGAAAGTAACTGTATAAAGGAGAAACGTATATATGACTATAACACAGCAGGACGCCCAGTGGATCCAGGAGACGGTCGAAAAGTTAAAGACCAAATGGAAACCGGTCACTGAGCGAAACGTTGGAAAAATCCCATATTCTTCCAAAGATGGAGTGTTTGATGATTATTCCTCGAAAGAGAAGGTCGCATGGTGGACCAATGGCTTCTGGGGCGGCATCATGTGGCAGATGTATACATTGACCGGTGATGACCTTTATAAGAAATCAGCCAAAGAACTGGAAGACAAGCTGGATCAGGTGCTGATGGACAGCCCTGGACTGGATCACGATAATGGTTTTAAGTGGCTGCCGACAGCAGTTGCAGATTACCGGGTGACCAAAGATCAGGCATCCTATAACCGGGGTATTTTAGCAGCCAACAACCTGGCTGGAAGATTTAATTTAGCCGGAAGATTTATCCGTGCCTGGAATGACTGGGGTGAGGATGATCACAGAGGCTGGGCCATCATTGACTGTATGATGAACCTTCCGCTTCTGTATTGGGCAAGCGAGGTAACTGGTGATCCGAGATTTTCCCAGATCGCCCAGGCTCACGCAGACACAGCTATGAAGAATTTCGTCCGCGGCGACGGTTCTGTGAACCACATCGTGGAATTTGATCCAGATACAGGCGAGATGGTCCGTTCCTATGGCGGACAGGGCTATGAGGTTGGTTCCTCCTGGACCCGTGGACAGGCCTGGGGACTGTATGGATTCGCTTTAAGCTACATCCACACAGGTAAGAAAGAATATCTGGATACATCGAGAAAAATCGCCCATTATTTCATTTCTAATACACCGGAGAGCGGTCTGATCCCGATCGATTTCAGACAGCCTGCGGATTGCCAGCTGGAAGACTCCACTGCAGCAGCGATTGCAGCCTGTGGACTGATTGAACTGGCAAAGCATACAGAAGGAAGGGACAGTGATCTCTATAAGAGAGAAGCACTGAGGCTGTTACAGGCTCTGGATCAGAAGCGGAGCATGTGGAGTCCAGAGGTTGACCCGCTTCTGGAGAAATGTACAGTGGCATATCATGAGCCGTCCGGCCATGAGATCACCATTATTTATGGGGATTACTACTTTATCGAAGCCGTGATGAAATTATCCGGTCAGGAGTTGTTTATCTGGTAGTAATAAAATTTATATAATTTTTTTATTATAAGGAGGAGTTACAGAATGAAAAGTAAAAGATTTTGGGCAGCAATGTTAGCAGGTATGATGGCAGTAGGCTCACTGACCGGATGCGGAGGCAGTTCTTCAGGCGGCGGTTCCGCTGAGACAACAGCAGCAGCTTCTCAGGCAGCACCATCTGATGTTGCACAGGCAACCGGAGAGGATGTAACCATTAAGGTTGCATTATGGGACTATTCCAACACTGAGTATTACAAAACTATGATCGATGCTTTCCAGGCAAAGTATCCAAACATCAAGGTTGAGGTAGTTGAGTTTACTGCTGATGAGTACGATAATGTTATCGTGACCCAGTTAAGTGGTAAGCAGGATTTCGATGTTGTATTTACGAAAGGTACACCAGCTCTGTCTGCATTGATCAAACAGGGACACATCTATTCACTGGACGAGTACATTAAGAGCGATGACAGCTTTGATGCAACCAAGTATTCCGGACTGGTAGATCAGCTGACCATGGACGGAAAGACCTATGCATTACCATTCCGTTATGATAATAACCTGATCTTCTACAACAAAGATCTGTTTGATGCAGCAGGCGTTGCATATCCGGAAGATGGTATGACCATGGCTGAGTATCATGAGCTGGCTGCTAAGATGACCAGCGGCGAGGGCAATGATAAGGTATATGGTGCTCATGTACATACCTGGCCATCCAACGTATATAATTATCCAAACAGAACCGGTAAATTTAACTTTACAGATCCAGATACCTATGCAAACTTAACTGATTACTATAACGAGATCCTGGCAATGCAGGATGAAGGACTGGTTCAGGATTATGGTGTTCTGAAATCTTCTAACATCCATTACAGCGGCGTATTCTACAACCAGCAGGCAGCGATGTTACAGATTGGTACCTGGTATATCAATATGCTGTGTGAGAATGTAAAAGACTTTAACTGGGGTGTATGTGCACTTCCGAACAATGATGGAATCAAGAACGAGAACTCTGTCGGCGGTGTAACACCTGTTTCCATCGGCGCATATGCAAAACATCCTGCAGAGGCATGGCAGTTCATCACCTTCGTATGTGGCGAAGAGGGTGCTGAGACTCTGGCAAAATGTGGCGTAGTTCCTGGTTACAATTCTGATAAGGTTGGCGAGATCTTTGATTCCCTGCATGATCAGTATCCAAATGCTCCAGAGGGACTTTCCAAGTACTTAGGATGCGAGAACAAATTAATGGAGCAGCCTATCAATGCTAAGGGCAAAGAAATCGATTCCGTGATCCAGGAAGAGCACAGTGCGATCATGACCAAGAGCATTACTGTTGAAGAAGGTCTGAAAGAGATGGCTGACCGTGTGAAAGAGGTATTAGCTCAGTAATAAAAAGATATAAGCATGTAACGAGCAGTAGAAAAAACTGGACCGCTATATGATTTTACGATGACCGTCCGGAGGAAGCTTCTTCCGGACGGTTGTCTTTCAGAAGGAGGAATCAGCTTATGGCTAAAGGGGAAGAAGCAAAGAAACCCAAAAGTAAAGGAGCGTTAAGAAGACATAAAACTTTAGTAGCGTATTCCTTTATCCTTCCAAACCTGATTGGTTTCTTTGTATTAACATTTATTCCGATTGTATTTTCTATTTTATTAAGCTTCTGTGAATGGGATTCCGGTAACCCGATCAAGTTTGTCGGACTCAAGAACTTCGTTTATATGTTCACGAAAGACCGCAGTTTCCGAATTGCTTTAGTCAATACACTTTACTTTACGATCGGCGTTGTGCCGATCACGATGGCCATTTCTTTGGGACTTGCGATCCTGATGAATAAACCGTTAAAGGGACGTACATTCTTCCGTTCCGTACTGTTTTTCCCATATGTAGCATCCCTGGTAGCAATCGCAGTTGTATGGATGGCTTTATTTAATCCAGATAGAGGACCTATTAATAATCTTTTGATCGCATTGGGTGTTTCCAAGCCACCAAGATGGGCTGCATCCCAGACATGGGCGCTGCCGACCATCATTGGCCTGACCATCTGGAAGGGCATGGGCTATTACATGATCGTTTATCTGGCTGCTCTGCAGGGTGTTTCCAGAGATCTCTATGAAGCAGCTTCCCTGGATGGAGCAAACAAATGGCAGCAGTTTATTAATATCACCTGGCCATGTGTAACTCCAACCACGTTTTATATCTTAATGATGTTAATGGTAAGTACCTTCAAATCCTACGATACCATGTACATTACCACCCAGGGTGGTCCTGGTGAGGCAACGAAGGTACTGGCATACCATATCTATAAGATGGCATTTGAGAATTCCAGATTCGGTTATGCAAGTGCAGTTGCGATGGTGCTGTTGGCAATCATTCTTGTACTGACTACGATCCAGTTCAAGTGTGAGAAGAAGTTTACCGGTGATATGTAAGGAAAGGAGGAGCGTGCAATGAGTAAAGAAGCTAAAAATACATTAAAAACCATTCTGACCTATGCAGTGCTGATCCTTATGGCATTGATCATGTTAGTACCTTTTGCATGGATGATTTCTGCTTCCCTGAAACTGGAGAAGGACGTATTCTCTTATCCGATCGTATGGATTCCAAAGGAACCGGTATGGAGCAACTATCAGGAGATCTGGAAGAAAGTGCCATTGCTGCAGGGCTTTTTTAACACGACAAAGCTGACCGTGTGTACCACGGTATTACAGCTGCTGACATCCAGCTTTGCTGCATATGCATTTGCAAAATTGGAATTTAAAGGCAGAGATCTGATCTTTATGTTATACGTGATGACGATTGCGATTCCGTGGCAGGTATATATGGTTCCTCAGTATAAGATGATGACCATGTTCCATCTGACTGACAGCCATTTAGGTCTGATCCTGATGCATGCATTTACGGCAACCGGCGTATTCCTGATCCGTCAGTTCTTCATGGGTATCCCTACAGAACTTCTGGAGGCAGCAAGAATCGACGGACTGAGCGAGTATGGAATCTGGGCAAAGATCATGCTTCCGCTGTCCAAACCGGCGATCGCAACACTGTGTATCACATCCTTCACATTTGAGTGGAATGATTTTATGGGTCCATTGATTTATATTTCCACCACATCCAAGAAAACGATCCAGCTGTTACTGCGTATGTTCAATACCCAGTACTCTTCAAACTATGCACAGATCATGGCAGCTGCAACGGTTGCCCTGATTCCGGTACTGATCCTGTTTGCATTCCTTCAGCGGTATTTCGTAGAAGGTATTGCATCATCTGGTATTAAAGGTTAAGGAGGCCATATAGAAAGTTATGCTGCGTACATTTGAGACCAATTATTTAAGAGAAGTGACAGAACTGAGCAGCAGCTTATGGGAATTTTCCCCGAATGAGGGAGAATTCCAGGGTAACGTTTACCCGGTATGGGTACCATGCTGCTGGGAAAATCTTCCGGATTTCTCTGCATATCGTGGAACTGGAAGCTTCCGCAAGGAATTCGAGGCAGAGGGCAACGTCCGTCTGGTGTTCAAGGGTGTCAGTCATACTGCAACAGTCCTGGTGGACGGCAAAGAAGTAGGAAGCCATTATAATGCCTATACGCCATTTTCAGTGATGTTAAAGGACCTGGAGCCAGGTGTCCATAAGCTGGAAGTGATCGCAGATAACCGTTTCAGCGAGAAGAGTGCGCTTCATGTGCCGAATGATTATATGAGCTACGGCGGTATTTCCAGAGGAGTTGCCATGGAGGAACTGGAGGGTGCGTATATCGAGTATATCCACGCAGTTCCGGAGAAGACCGAAAAAGGCTGGAATGTGAAGCTGGCAGTGAAGGTTGTAAACCTGGAGGACGCAGAGAAAATCGTAGAATTACAGGTAGCGATCGATGGTTTGTTTGAGATTACCAAAGAAGTAAATCTGAAAGCAGGAGAGGAAGTCCTGGTAGAGGAGACCGTAGATGCCGGAACCCCGGAGGTATGGGAGATGGATCATCCGGTTCTCTATACCATCTGTGCAGTCCTTTCTGATGCTGACGGTGCTTTTGATGATCTGGCTGACCGCATTGGTTTCCGTGAGATCAGAACTGCGGGAAAAGACATTTTATTAAATGGTAAGAAGTTAAGGATCAAAGGCTTCTGCCGTCATGAGGATCATCCGATGTATGGCTGTGCTCTTCCTGTTTCGGCAATTGAGCAGGATTTACAGATCGCGAAGGATCTGGGAGCAAACTCCATCCGTACATCCCATTATCCAAATGATGAGATTTTCTTAGATCTCTGTGATGAGCAGGGTATCCTGGTATGGGAAGAGAACCATGCAAGAGGACTGGTTCTGGAACAGATGCAGAATCCGAACTTTGAGCCTCAGGCAGAGGCTTGTATCCAGGAGATGATTACGGCTCATATCAACCATCCAAGCATCATTATCTGGGGTATCTTAAATGAGTGCGCCAGCGATACGGAGTATGGCTATGAGTGCTATAAGAAGCAGTATGATCTGATCAAGAAGCTGGATACTTCCAGACCAAGATCTTCTGCAAGCTGCCGCTTTAAGACAGATATCTGCTTTGGTCTTCCAGAGATTGTATCCTACAACTTATATCCAGAATGGTATCATGATACTCCGGCCAGCGAGTATGTACCAGATATTTATAACTGGGTACAGACTGGCAGTGAAGGCGCAGGCAAACCATTCTTAGTAACAGAGATTGGTGCTGGTGCCATCTATGGTTACCGCAACCAGAATATGTGCAAGTGGACGGAAGAATACCAGGCGAAAGCACTGGAGAATCAGATCACCGCAGTATTAAACCAGGAAGGCTGCAGCGGCATCTATATCTGGCAGTTCTGTGATGTGCGGATCAGCAATGAGTGGTTCAGCAACCGTCCAAGAACCATGAATAACAAAGGTATCGTGGACGAGTACCGCAGAAGAAAATTATCCTATGATGTTGTAAAGAGACTGTATCATTCTTATCCGGATTTCCGCTAAGGAGAAAGAAACGTCTTGAATAATCGTGAATTTCAAAAATCATGAACGGGAGAATCCGTGGCAAAGGTTTTTAAACCAGCCACGGATTCTTTTGCGTATTAGGGTAAAATTTTGCCAGGATTGTATTTTTTTATGAACTTTTTTGAAAAAGTGTGGTATCATACTGATGATTCCGGGGGGAAAGACAGAAAATAAAAAGGATAGGTGAACAACGATGGAATTAGCGATGATTACGACACGGCAGGTAATCGAATTATTCTGTATGATTTTGGCAGGCTACATATGCAGCAAAACGGGAGCGATCAAGGTGGAGGCCAAGAAAGGCTTTTCCGATCTGTTATTATATCTGGTGGTTCCGGCCATGGTCATTCATTCGTATATGACAGAGTTTGACGAGAAGATACTGGCCAATCTGGTACTGACTCTGATCTGGAGTACCATTGCCTTAGTGATTGGAATTGTGGTGGCGATGGCGGCGACTGCGAAAATAAAGGGAAGCGATAAGCCCATTATCTGCTTTGCCGGAATGTTTTCCAATGCGGCTTATATGGGATTTCCGCTTATTCAGGCAATGTACGGTTCAGAAGGTGTACTGTATGCAAGTGTATATGTTACTGTATTCAATATTCTTTTATGGACTGTCGGAATTGTGTATGTTTCAGAGAGTATGAGTTTCAAGGAATTGTTAAAGAAGATTGTTACATGCC
>CAKRWX010000016.1 GCA_934418055.1 uncultured Lachnospiraceae bacterium | reverse complement strand
CTCTTCGGCAGTGCCCAGATGAACGGTGTAGGCGTACTGGGGCGTCTGCAGCTTCAGCTTTTTGGACTGGACCTGGATCGAGTGGAAAAAGGTCCCAAAATAAACCGCCGGAAGAATGATGGCGATGGAAGCCAATACGCTTCCTAAGAGCACTGCCTGTTCTGCCCGATCCCGCATCACAAAGCAGATGATAGCGAAAACTAAGAAACTTCCAGTGAAAATGGCAGGTGAACGATAGTTTTTCTGGCGCTTGAAGCAGTTAAACAGCGCAAAATCCCGGTAAATCTTCTTGTCTACCATGACCGGGATGGTGTAGGTGGTCTGATCCATAGATGTAATCCCCTTTATCTGTTTCATAATTCGAAAAGCCGGAGCGTGTTCAAAAGTCGGAGGTGACAGGAGAACCGCTGGCCTGATACTTTTATTGTAAGGAAAAACAGGAGCTGGCACAAGAGGAAAATTTTGTGCAGATATTCTTGTGGATTTCTTAAAAAAAGACTTGTATACTAGTTGACAAGAGACGCGGACAAGGGATATAATAAGACTATCAGACAACGAAAAATATTTTATTCAGGAGGGATTTATTTATGAAAATGACATTCCGCTGGTACGGCAAAGACAGTGATCCGATCACCCTGCAGCAGATCAAGCAGATTCCAGGCATGACTGGCATCATGGGATTATTGGATTACAAGGCAGCAGGTGAGGTATGGACCGACGAGGAGTGCAAGGAGTACATCGATGGCGTTCATGCAGCAGGTCTTGAGTGTGAAGTGATCGAGAGCGTAAACGTTCACGAGGACATCAAGATGGGTCTGCCAACCCGTGACAAATACATCGAGAACTACATCATTACCATCCGCAACCTGGCGAAGTACGGCGTTAAGGTTATCGTATACAACTTCATGCCTGTATTTGACTGGCTGCGTACCGATCTGGCACGTGTGATCGAGGAGGACGGTTCCAACAGCTTATACTTCGATGAGAAGGAATTAGGCAACATGACTCCTCTTGACATTGTTAAGAAGACTGCAGAGGACAGCCATGGCTTTACACTTCCAGGCTGGGAGCCAGAGCGTCTGGCAGAGCTGGAGAAGACTCTGAAGCAGTACGAGGGCATTACCCCGGATATGCTGCGTGAGAATTACAAGTACTTCCTGGATGCCATCATTCCGGTATGCGAGGAAGTTGGCGTGAAGATGGCAGTTCATCCAGACGATCCGGCATGGCCGATCTTCGGTCTGCCACGTATCTCCCACAGCCAGGAAGATTTCGATAAGATCGTAGCGTTACACGATTCACCAGCGAACGCTCTGTGCCTGTGCACCGGTTCCTTAGGTTCCAACCCGGCTAACGATATCCCAGCTATCATCCGCCACTTTGGTGAGATGGACCGTATCGCATGCCTGCACATCCGTAATGTGAAGTACTTAGGCGAGAGATGTTTCCGCGAGGCAGCTCATCTGTCTTCCACCGGTGATCTGGATATGTTCGAGATCGTAAAGGCAGTATACGATACCTGCCCACATGACGTTTATGTTCGTCCGGACCACGGAAGAATGATCTGGGGCGAGGTAGGCCGTCCAGGTTATGGTCTGTATGACAGAGCATTAGGCGCAACCTACTTAAACGGCTTATGGGAAGCGATTGATAAGATGTCCAACAAATAGGAGTTTTTATCTCAGTCGAGAAGACTCCCACCTCTTCAGGTGGTGAGTAATAACAAATTATTCTCAGTGGGAGTCCAATCTCCGACTGAGATAAACGCTCCGCGAGGATGCGCAGTGATTCTGTAAAGAATATGTCAGCTTACGCTGACCAGAATCACGCGCCAAGTCTCACGGACGTTCGACTTGAATCCAAGGAGTTTTATTCAAAGAAGTTTCTGTTGGCAAACAGCACCACATGTTCAATGAAATCTTCGGCGGAGAACTCTCCATCAAAATCTAAATAACATTTTGCCACGCTGATATAAAAATCAGCCAGCAGATAGGTAAAGACAGGCGTAGAGATCCGGCAGTGAATGCCGGACTTCTCCGCCTGTTTTAATTTGTCTGTAAGAACCTGGATCAGAAGAGAGCGCAGAAGATCCATAAAAACGCCGTCCCGGTTCAGACGGTAGATCCTGGAGAACTGGGCGTGGGCAGTGTCTAATACCTTTAAAGTCTTAGCCAGGTAATCCTTCATGGCATCCAGGTTTTTCAGATAGATCACATCAATATCCAGATCCATATTTTCAAAAAAATTCTGGAGGCAGTAGCCTAACAGATCGTATTTATCCTCAAAATACCGGTAAAAGGTAGAGCGGGGGATCATGGCGGTGTCGCACAGCTCTTTTAAGGTGATCTTCTCAAATGGTTTCTCCGTCAGCAGCTTAAAAAAAGCCTGCTGGAGAAGGGTGTAGGTCCTTCGGGCAGATATTTTTTCCTGTGGTTCCAGATGGTTAGACATAACAAACCTCCGTATTTGTACATGATGAGACAAAAATAAAAATATGTCTCATTTGAAACAAAATAAAAAAAGTGATTCTTGAGTATTTTACCATATTTAGTCATAATAGGGCAAGTGAGAATAAGCATTATCAGTTATCAAAGACTTGTAAGAAAGGACTGAAAATATGGAAGAGAAGAGAGAGCCGGAAAGTTTTATGATGAGAGTGGCCCGCTTTATCGTCAATAAGCGGAAAGCTTTTATTGCATTGTTCATTCTGGCCTGCATTTACAGCGTGCTTTCCATGTCAAAGGTAAAGGTGATCAATGACCTGACGGATTATCTGCCTGAGAGCACCGAGACAAGGCAGGGCCTGGATATCATGGATGAGCAGTTTACCACCTTTGGATCAGCGAAGATCATGGTGACGAATATTACTTATGAAAAGGCATTGCAGCTGGCAAAGGAGATGGAGGATATCAATGGCATTTCTGCCGTGGATTTCTATGATGCATCCGATGACGATTACGATGATAAAGAAGTAACTGATTATTATCAGGATGCCAGCGCTTTGTATACGTTGACCTTCGATGAGCCGGAGGACACCAAACTGTCCCAGACGGCCATGGAAAAAGTGAGGGACTCGCTGGATGGATATTCTTCTTATGTATACACGACCGTAGACAAGGATGATGCCAAGTCCCTTCAGGAAGATATGAAGCTGATCGGTGTGATCGTTGTTTTTATCGTTTTAGGAGTTTTGTTATTTACCTCCCGTACTTATGCAGAGATCGCGATCCTGCCGATCGTATTTTTAGTATCGATGATCTTAAACATCGGTACGAACTATTGGTTCGGAAGTGTTTCTTTCGTTACGAATGCGGTGGGGGCAGTATTACAGCTGGCCATGTCTGTGGATTATGCGATCATTTTCCTGCACCGTTTTCTGGAGGAGCGGGAGCATTATGTAGCGACAGAGGCAACAACGGTAGCTTTGAGTAAGGCGATCCCGGAGATTTCTTCCTCCAGTTTGACGACCATTTCCGGTATGGTGGCCCTGATGTTCATGGAGTTTGGCATTGGTATGGATCTGGGCCGTGTCATGGTAAAGGCCATCGTGCTGAGCATGGTATCGGTATTCCTTCTGATGCCTGCCCTGCTTGTGATGATGTCCAATGCCATCGATAACACGAAGCATAAAAATTTCGTTCCAAAGATTAATTACTGGGGCAAATTTGTGGTACATACCCGCTTTATTGCGATTCCGATCTTTTTAGTGATCGTGGCGGGAGCGGCAGTTCTGTCCAATAAGAGTTCCTATATTTATGACCAGAACTCCATTGATTCCAAGATCAAGAATGAGTATCTGGCCTCCAAAGAGCGGATCGAGAAGACCTTCGAAGTAACCAATACCATGGCGGTTGTTGTTCCAAAGGGTGATTATGAGAAGGAAGGCAAGATCTTAGCCCGTCTGGAGGAGATGGATCGTGTGGACGCGGCGTTAGGTCTTGCCAATGTAGAAGTTACCGATGATGGAAAATACATTCTGGTGGATAAATTAAATCCAAGAGAATTTTCCGAGGTGGCAGATGTGGATCTGGATCTGTGCCGGGTGCTGTATCAGTTTTATGCTCTTGAAAATGAACAGTACAGTGCATTTATGAAGAATTTAGAGGATTACCGTGTGTCCATCATCGACATGGTAGACTTTATCTACGAGCAGAAGGAAAAGGGCGGGATCGATTTTGACGATGACAAATCCGAAGAGATCGATGACCTGCACCAGCAGATCTGCGATGCCAGAGAGCAGCTGGAGGGCGACAAATACGACCGTATGGTATTTACCTTAAAGGGAGCCGTAGAAGGTGCAGAGACCTTTGCGGTGGTGGATGAGATCCGTGACATGGTGAAAGAGTATTATGATGAGTCCTATGTAGTGGGTGACGCTACCAGCAATGAGGAGTTAAGCAACTCCTTCCAGAAAGATAACATCATGATCAGCGTGCTGACGGCATTGTTCGTATGGGCGATCCTGTTATTTACTTTCCAGAACGCAGGACTTCCATTTTTACTGGTACTGACGATTCAGGGAAGTATCTGGATCAACTTCGCGATCCCATATGTGACCAACGATAAGATGTACTTCTTAAGTTACCTGATCGTAAGCTCCATCCAGATGGGTGCGACGATTGACTATGCGATCGTGATCACCAGCCGTTATATGGCGATCAGAAAAGAAATGACGGACCGTAAGACAGCGATCATAGAAACGTTAAACCAGGCGTTCCCAACTATCATTACTTCTGGTACGATGATGGTCTGTGCAGGATTCGTCATCGGAGCGCTGACTTCCAATGCGACCATCGCTTCTTTAGGTAAGACCTTGGGACGTGGAGCGCTGATTTCCATTATTTTAGTTATGTCTGTTCTGCCGCAGCTTCTGTTAGTTGGAGATAAGCTGATCGATAAGGCGGAATTGACAAGATCCAGCAAACGGGGACAGGAAAAAGAGGAGGCTTCTGAATCATGAAAAGACAGAAATTAAACAGCAGAAGAACCGCAGCTCTTCTGGCATCTACCCTGGTTCTGTCACAGGCAGAGCCGATTCTGGCGCTGGCAGATGTAAAGGTGGAGACGGCGGCTGAGACTGTGACCGATGAAAATGCGGTTGTGATCACCAGTGTGGATGATCTGGTACAGATGAGCAAAAACTGTGTATCCGAGTCCTATTCCAAGGGAAAAACCTTTGTTTTAACTCAGGATATCAGCTTAGATGGAAGTGATTTCCAGCCGATTGCGGTATTTGCCGGCAATTTTCAGGGCAACGGCCATGTGATCAGTGGACTCAATATTACCATTTCCGGTTCCAATCTTGGTCTGTTCCGTTACATCGAAGCGGACGGAGCGGTAAACGGCCTGATCGTAAAAGGCAATGTCAAACCGGACGGCAGCAAAAAGCAGATTGGTGGAATCGTCGGAACGAACCGTGGAACCATTGAAAATTGCGAGTTCCATGGTATGGTCAGCGGTCAGGAAGCTATCGGTGGAATCGCCGGAACCAATGAAGAAGGCGCTGTGATCCGTGGCTGTAAAAGCTATTCGGTCACAACGGGCAATAATAAGACCGGTGGAATCACCGGCAATAATGACGGAACGGTAGAGCAGTGTGAAAATCACGGTAACATCAACGCTTCTGATCAGGGAGTAGAGGATTCTAACAGTGGTGAGCTTTCGATCAATACCGATAAGATCAAAGAAACAGTCCAGAAGGAAAAGGTCAATGACGCAGGTGGAATCGCAGGATATTCTAAGGGTAAGATTTCTGACTGTAAAAACTACGGAACCGTGGGATATGAGCATATCGGCTATAACATCGGTGGAATCGCCGGACGGCAGTGCGGTATCATCAGCCAGTGCTACAACCTGGGTGATATCAGGGGCCGTAAGGACGCAGGAGGTATCGTAGGACAGTTTGAGCCATATCTGACCATTGATTATGAGGAAGATCTGTATGACCAGTTAAACAGCCAGTTAAACAATCTTTCTGATATCAGCAAGGCTCTGGCAAGAACGGTGGATGACACAGCCAATAAGAGTACCGACAGCCTGGATCAGATCGGTGACAACATGGATCAGGTACGGGATATCGGAAAGTTTTACAAGGATGTATACCGGGAAGACATCGATAAGATGAACAATGACCTGGATTCTACAACCAACGATATGCAGGAGACCCTGGATCATCTGCATCTGCGTCTGATAAAGGATTCTTCTAAGAGCAAGGTACGCGCACTCCAGCAGCTGATCCACGATTCTGACGCTATCCGTAAGGAATTAAAGGAGCGCTATGACGGCGACCTGACGGATACAGACGCATTGAAGGCATGGCTGCAGCACCGTTATGAGCTGCTTTCCCAGCTGTATGAAAATATGCAGAAGGTATCCGAAGCGGTTCCGGATCTGATGGGCTCCATTACGGAAGATTCTGTTAACGGAGTGGAGGACTTTGGTGATAAGATCGAAGATCTGACCTCAGATATCAATGTGATGATGGATGAGATCAAGTACAACCGCAACAATCTAAAGACTGATCTGGAAAATATGGATGATGAGCTGGAAGTGAAGATCGACAGTCTTGCTGATCATGTAGATTCTCTTCAGGACAGCTTAAAGAGCGGCAAAGACCAGACCCAGGCCCAGAGACAGCAGTTAGAGGATCAGATCGACCAGATCCGTAATACCATTACCGACAAGGCCGAGGAGGTCCGGGATAAGATGGAGGATGACGATCTGTTTGATGATGTGTCAGATAATGATGACCAGACAGAATTAACGGATGGTACGATCTATGCCTGTGTCAATACGGGAAGCATTGAAGCGGACTATCAGGTAGGTGGTATCGCAGGCATCATCGGTGTTGAGGTCAGTCTGGATCCGGAGCAGGATCTGGATACGGATCAGGAAAAGACATTAAACACGGTCAGACAGGCCAAAGCAACGGTCCAGGGATGCTTAAATGAAGGCGATATCACCGGTAAACGGGATTATATCGGAGGCGTGGTCGGCAAAGCCAATATGGGCGCCCTGATCAGCAACCAGAACTATGGCGATATCACTTCTGCGAATGGCGATTATGTAGGCGGTATCACCGGAAGCAGTGATTACGTCCTGCGCCGGAATTACAGCATGTGTATGGTCACCGGTAATGACTATATAGGCGGCGTGACCGGATGGGGTAAGAATGTCTACGAAAACTACGCGCTGGTCACACTGACCAGTGATGGCGGCGAGTGGATCGGAAGCATTGCCGGAGATGGCGATACCGATGGTACTGTGGAAGGCAACTATTACGTGGATGGCGGCGTCGGAGCTGTGGATGGCATCACCTATGACGGCCAGGCAACAGGATTGTCCTATGATGATTTTATGGCTTTAGAGCAGATGCCGGATCGGTTCCGCCAGTTACAGGTATCTTTCCTGGTGGATGACAATGCAGTGAAGACCATTTACTGTGAATATGGCAGCAGCGTAAAGGCTTCCGAGATCCCGGCGATCCCACAGAAGGATGGTTATTATTACCAGTGGGAGGATGTGGATTTAAGCAACATCACCGGCAATATCAAGGTACATGCCGTTTACCAGCCATATCACACCACCATTGCTTCTGATGATGACAAGAAGGCGTCCCTGTTAGCAGAGGCCGAGTTCTATCCGGGAAGCAAGCTGATCCGCACAGAGACGGTTCTGACAGGTGTTGCTGCACCAGAGGGATATCAGCTGGGCAAAGCTTATGATTATGAGGTGACAGTACCAGAGGGCGCAGATGTGCCGGATCAAGTGATCCTGCATCTGCTGGCAGAAGGAAAAGGAAGCCTGACAGCAGGAATCGTGAAAGATGGCAGCGTGGAGCTTCTGGATACAGAAGTGGATGGTTCTTATCTGGTATTTACGGCTCCGGCCAAGGGTACCATCGTGATCTTAAAGAAGAGCCAGGCATGGAAATACGCAGCAGCAGCCGGAGCCGTGGCAGTGCTTGCGGCAGTGATTGGTGTGGTTCTTGTGAAGAAGAAAAGAGGAAAAGCCCATGAAGAAGGAGAAGAGCAGACCGGAGACGGAAATGACGGCGATGGCGGAAGTGACACAGCAGAAGCAGCCGGAACCTGCGAAGACGGACAGAGTTGAGGAAAGTTCATGGCAGGACATTGATGAGTCCGCCATGAACTTAGGCCAGCGCTGCGTTTACCGCAACCGCAAACGCGCCATTGAGCTTTACCGCAAAGGCTGTTCCCCTCAGGAGATCTTCCGAATCACCGGCATGGGTCCCGGCATGGTCTCCCGCATGTGGAAAAAATGCTGCACCAAAGATCCAGAGACCGGGAGCGTGAAGGGGTATCAGGCGCTGGTGCCGAAGTCGAAGGTGAAGTCGTTTATACGGTAATCATAACTTAAGATGGAAAAGACATGGAATCTAGATAGATCAAACTGGAGTTCATGTCTTTTTTGTATCATAGGAAATTGGGACCTATGATACAAAAGCCTCTGGACAGGATTCTTTTTCATATAAGAGAAACAACTAATAAGTATTTGCTTATATGTGCAAAAATTATATTGATTAGACGAAAATTGGTTGTTGATTTATAATAATTAACACAAAGAAGCATTCCTGGCCGGGAGCAGAACGTATCAGATAAAAATAGGGGGTTATCTTATGAATGCACAATTTGGAATTTGTATTGCAATTTTTATTTTGATGATATTGGGTTATATGCAAAATAAAATTTCAAAGACAGTAGTAGCTTTAACAGCTATGGTAGCATTGGTTTTAACAGGGTGCCTGGAAGCAAAAACGGCATTGGCTGGATTTTCCAACTCCAATACGATCGTAATGGCAACCATGTTTATCGTTTCAGAAGGGTTATCAAGGACACAGGCAGTACACAAAGTTTCTGCATTGGTAAATAAGATCAGCAAAGGTTCTTTTACCATGATCTTACTGGGCTACGTGGTGATCACCATGTTATTAGCACAGATTTCTGGTAGTTCCTCAGCGGCATTTGCAATCATGTTCCCAATCGTATTTGCAATGTGCGATAACATGGGATTCAGCCGTTCTAAGATGTTATTTGCCATCGGTATCGTATCCATTTCCACATGCGCGACACTTCCGATCGGCGGCAGTGCAGCAACATTCGCACAGTATAATGGTTTCCTTGAAGCCAACGGTGCAGTTGGATATCAGCTCAGCTTCTGGGATCCAATGATCGCCCGTCTTCCAAGCCTTGTGATCATCTGTATTTATGCAGCTTTTCTGGCACCGAAATTCAGCCCGGATCTGGCACCTGTGAAAATGCAGGAGACAAAGGGAAAAGAAAAAGAGCAGAAAGTATTATCTCCGTTTAAAGAGGTTGTTGGTTATGGCACATTCCTGTTTGTGATCGTTGGACTGTTGTTTGCGGATACCATCAATGTTCCATCCTGGATCATTACATTAATCGGCGCTCTGGTAATCTGTGCTACTGGTGTATTATCTTCCAAAGAGGCTTATGCGGCTGCTTCTCTGGGTGGAATCGTTATGATGTATGTGGGTGTTCTGGCTATGGGAAATGCGTTGACTGCAACTGGAGCAGGTGAGGCAGTGGGAAGCGCAGTAGCAAATATGATCGGAAATACAACCAATGGTTATGTGATCGGACTGGTATTTTTCCTTGCTCCATTTATCCTGACCCAGTTTATGAATAACCGTGCGGTTTCTAACATTTTTGCGCCAATCGCCATTCTGACCTGCAATGCCATTGGCTGCAACCCGATCGGACCGATGCTGCTGACCTTATCTGGTTCTCTGGCATCCTTTATGACACCAATGGCAACAGCAACGGTAAATATGGTTATGGGTCTTGGCGGTTATAGCCAGAAGGATATGATCAAGATGAGTATTCTTCCATCCATTCTTTTAACAATTGTAAATGTGGCATGGATTATGACGATCTATCCTGCATTTTAAAGGAGGAACTGTAACATGGAGACAATGAAATGGGCTGTATTGCCACAAAAACAGTGTGATGTTCCAGTGGATCTTATGGAACCGGAAAAGTGTCAGGTGCATGGAGCTCTTTTCATGGAGTTGAAAACCCCGGATGTCCAGGGAAGAATGCTGGTTTACATTCCAAAGTCCTGGAACAATAATGATCCAGTACTTGTGGCCGCTTCACCAGAGAAAATGTCAGAGGAGGAATTTATCTGTCAGTATGGAGTCTGTGATTTTGCTGAAAACAGGGGAGTGCTGCTTGCGGTTATCCGGGCGGAAAAAGAGGATCACGGAGAAAAAACCTCAAAATTGTTGAATGCGGCATATAAAAAACTGCAGGGAAGAGAATATTTTGTGGCTATGCAGGACTGCTTTTACACCATGGGTTTTGAAGAAGGAAGCCAGGCGGTTTTAAAAGCCATGCTGACCATGGGAAGTGACTGGTCTGGAGCAGCATTTTTTGGACAGATCACAGATGAAACACAGATGGAGTTCTGTCCTGACCAGGATCAGGGAATCCAGTCAGAAGAGATGTTCATATCAGGTAAAAAAGGACAGCTTCCGGTCTGGTTTTTGGAACAGGAAGAAACAGAGGCGTTGAAGGCCGTAAAAGCATACTGGATGATGGAAAACCACGCACAGCAGGAGCCGGTGTATGATTCACGTAAAACGGAAATCTATATGCCGAAGAACCTTTCCAGGATTTCATCGATCAATGATGCCCAGATCTCCCAGGTAAGGGTGACGTTAGGATATCATCTTGAAGATCTGACGGAGGATCTGTTAAGCTATGTCTGGGATTACATCGGGGCAGCAAGACGGCACCGTTCTTATGGAAATAAGGTACTCCGCTACTACCGGGATCCGGCAGTGAAAGAAAATGGAGCTGATTACCATCAGATGGTAGTGGGGGGAATGAAACGGGAATGGTATGAGTATATTCCAGAGCGTTTTCGTGACACAGACAAAAAACTTCCGGTTGTCGTAGTATTTCACGGCAGAGGCGGAAATGGACAGAGCTTTTTTGATATTACGGATATGAGCCTGGTTGCGGAAGAACGTGGATTTATCGCTCTTTTCCCAACGGCGGATCTTTACCAGATCCGCCCGGAAGGATACCGTGGAGTACGTCTGTGGAATGGAAATTATCAGGGAACAGAGATCGACAGTATGCCATTTGTCCGTGCAATGATAAAAGATCTGCAGCAGCGTCAGCCAGTTGATGATGGACGGATTTATGCCTGCGGTCAGTCTTCCGGCGGTTATATGGCGGCCTGCTGTGCATACCAGGCATCGGATCTGTTTGCGGCAGTCGCTCCATGGTCTGGATTTACATTTCCGGGGGCAAAGGGGATAGAACTGCCAACCGGTGCGGAGAAGGAGATAAAGGGCGTACCGATTTATCTGCTTGCAGGGAAAAAAGATGCCATGTTTGGTGCTCCGGTTCCGAATATTTCCGATCCCCAGTGCCAGTTGGATCAGTTCCTACGCTATGTATTAGAAGAAAATGAAATGGAAATGGAATATGACACTTACGAGTGTTATCCGATCGAGTACTATATATGGCGGAAAAATGGTGTTCCGATGCTCACGCTTGGCCTGGTAGATGATATGCCTCATGCGAATTACGCAGAGGAAAGCCGGATCAGTTACGATGATTTCTTATGCCGGTTTCATAAAGATGCCAGTGGTAAACGTTACTATATGGGACGGGAAATAAAGTAAATACCAGAAAGTAAGAAAAAGCCTGATGTGCAGTCAGGCTTTTTTCTGCTATAATAGTGTTAAAAATGATGCGGGGAGGTGATCCTGAAACAATGAAAATATCAGATATGGAATTATTTCTTCAGATGGTTCAGGAGGAAAGCCTGAATAAAGTAGCGGAAAAAAACTATATGACCGAGGCGGCAGTAAGCCAGCAGTTAAAAAAGATGGAGCAGGAGACCGGGTGCAGTCTGTTTTATCGGAAAAAAGGCAAAAAACTGGAGCTTTCGGAAGAAGGAAACCGTTTTCGGAAGAGTGCAGAGATGATCGTGGAAGAGTATCATCGTTTTTTAGACGATACCAGGAAAAATAAGGTTATAAAGATTGGGGTGTCTATCAGACAGTCTGAAACGGCGGTTCAGGTATTAAAAACCATGGCAGAGGATTTTTCGCTGTTCCGGTATAGTTTTGTTGAGACGGGACATCTGGAGCGGGAAGAGATGGTGAAATTAGGAAAACTCGACCTGGCATACACCAGCTTTCCACTGGAGGTCAGTGGGCTTGGTTATACCATTGTACAGCATCTGCCTATCGGCATTTTTTTAAGAGCTGGACATCCTTTCAGCCAACGTACTTATAAAAAAGAAGGAGAGAAAATTCCGTACATTAATTTAGATGATTTAAAACAGGAGCCATTGATACTGCCAGGCCAGTCGATGCCCCATCAGAGATCCCTGGCTATTCAAATATTAAAAAAGTATCATATAAAGCCAGATACCCAGAGAACATTCCAGACTTTGAATTACGGAAGAATGATGGCAGAAGAGGGAATCTGCAGTGCGATTTCCATTGCAACTGATTTTCATGAGGAAATTCCGAAAAATTTTTATTTGATCGATGGGTGTGATATTACATATGATATGGCACTTGTTTACCGGAAAGAAAATGAAAAAGATCCAGATATCCGAAGGGTGATCGGGTATTTTAAACGGTATTTTGAGATAGAACATTGCTGATAAAAATGAATTCTGTTCTGATGTTCATGATAGGATTCATTAGACCATCAGGCAATTCATCGCTTATCTAATTTCAGCAGCGAAATCCAACCATCACTTGTAACAAAAAACTTGGTACGGTATAATGAAAGGAGAACACATGAGAATGAAAATGGAACAGCCGGTATTTTTGTGGGCAGTGAGACGCGGCTGGAGACAGCAGATGCGGTTGACGCGGCGTGCAGTGACTGTATCGAGAATGATATTTTAAAGGAGTATTTGTTGAAGCATAGAAGTGAGGTGAAGAGGATGCTGCTATTGACTGAATATAATCCGAAAAAGCAGCGAGAGCTGGACCAACGGGATGCGAAGGAAGAAGGCCAGGACAGAGTGAATCGCCTGAATCGAAAACTCATCGAATTAAACCGTCAGGAAGACATCATCCGTGCGGCAATGGAACCGGAATATCAGGAAAAATTGTTTCGGGAGTTTGAAATTTAATTATATAGAAAGAGGGACTATGGAAAAACAGGAGAAAACCAAATACAAGCTGGCGGCGGCCATGAAAGAGTGCATGAAGACGACTCCTGTGGATCGGATCACCGTGACCAGCATTGTGGAGGGCGCGGGGGTGACCAGACAGACCTTTTACCGGAATTTTCTGGATAAGTATGATCTGATCAACTGGTATTTTGATAAGCTGGTATTAAAGTCCTTTGAGCAGATCGGTGTCAGCCACACCATCGGGGAGAGTCTGACCCAGAAACTGGAATTTATCCAGGAGGAGAAAGCATTTTTCACAGAGGCGTTCCGTTCCGATGACCGGAATTCCGTGAAAGAGCATGATTTTGAACTGATCTTACAGTTCTATAAGGATCTGATCGCCAGACGCACCAGCAGACCTCTGGGGGAAGAGTTGCAGTTCCTTCTGGAGATGTACTGTCAGGGATCGGTGTATATGACGGTGAAATGGATTCTGACCGGCATGAAGGACACCCCGGAAGCCATGTCTGTGAAACTGGTGGAGGCTATGCCGCCGAAGCTGGCGAAGGTGATGGGAGAACTGGGACTGGTGTAGGAAAAATGCACAATCATCTTAGTGATTATCAACAAAAACGAGCAGAAAGTGACAGATGGAACACATTGTCACTTTCTTTTTTATTTAAGAATGTTAAAATAATAACATAACGAAGTGCGGGAGATTCCAAAGAGGTTCCAGCACAGTTCCTACAGAATCGTATATGAAAAGGAGAGAAACGAAATGGCAAACAGAATCGTATTAAATGAAACTTCTTATCATGGTGCAGGCGCAATCAAAGAGATCGCCGGTGAAGTAAAAACAAGAGGATTTAAGAAAGCATTCGTATGCTCTGACCCAGATCTGGTAAAATTCGGCGTTACCAAGAAGGTAACGGACGTATTAGACGGAGCAGGTCTGGCATATGAGATTTATTCTAATATCAAACCAAACCCAACCATCGAGAATGTACAGACTGGTGTTGCTGCATTTAAGGCATCCGGCGCTGACTATCTGGTAGCTATTGGCGGTGGTTCTTCCATGGATACCGCAAAAGCCATCGGCATCATCATCGCAAACCCAGAGTTTGAGGATGTAAGAAGCTTAGAGGGCGTTGCTCCAACCAAGAAACCATGCGTTCCGATCATCGCAGTTCCAACCACAGCAGGTACTGCAGCAGAGGTTACCATCAACTACGTAATCACCGATGTTGAGAAGAAGAGAAAATTCGTTTGTGTTGATACACACGATATCCCAGTAGTAGCAGTCATCGACCCAGAGATGATGTCCAGCATGCCAAAGGGCTTAACCGCAGCAACTGGTATGGACGCTCTGACTCATGCAATCGAGGGCTATACAACTAAGGCAGCTTGGGAGATGACCGATATGTTCCATCTGAAAGCCATCGAGATCATTTCCAAGTCCTTAAGAGGTGCGGTTGCCAACACACCAGAAGGCCGCGAAGGCATGGCATTAGGCCAGTACATCGCAGGTATGGGCTTCTCCAACGTAGGCCTTGGTATTGTTCACTCCATGGCACATTCCTTAGGTGCTGTTTACGATACTCCTCATGGTGTTGCTAACGCAATCCTGCTTCCAACCGTTATGGAGTACAACGCACCATTTACTGGTGACAAATACAAATACATCGCCAAAGCTATGGGTGTTGAGGGCGTAGATGATATGACTCAGGAAGAGTACCGCAAAGCAGCTGTAGATGCAGTTAAGAAACTGTCCCAGGATGTTGGTATCCCAGCTGACTTAAAGGCAATCGTAAAAGACGAGGACGTTCAGTTCTTAGCAGAGTCTGCATATGCAGACGCATGTCGTCCAGGTAACCCAAGAGATACTTCCGTTGAGGAGATCAAAGCTCTGTATCGTTCCCTGATGTAATCGGTGATCCGATACTAATCGTTACATAAAAACATGACGGTCGGTCATGTGAAATAAAAAGTCCGCATAGAGAGTCCAGAGTGATTCTTTATGCGGATTTTTGTTGTCAAGAGCCCACAGAAGCTGTAGGCGGCAGGTCCTGCGGGGGCGAATTCCTAAAATTCCCATGACGAAGTTTTTAAGGCGATTGAAAGAAATAGGGAAAACGTTTATAATATCCCCGAAACCGTGATTCCCCCAGATGAAAGAGAGGTAATGACAATGATAGACCAGATCATGGAATATAACAAGAAATTTGTGGAAAATAAAGGCTATGAGCCGTTTTTAACCAGCAAATACCCGGATAAAAAACTGGCGATTTTAACTTGCATGGACACCCGTCTGATCGAGCTTCTTCCAGCGGCTCTTGGCATCAAAAATGGTGACGCCAAGATCATCAAAAATGCAGGTGGTACCATGGTTCACCCGTACGGAAGTGTGGTGAGAAGTCTGCTGGTTGGTATCCTGGAACTGGGCGTGGAAGAGGTGATGGTTATTGGCCATACAGACTGCGGCGTTCAGGGCATGGACGGCAAGGAGATGCTGGAACTGTTAGAGAAGAGAGGCATCGACAAACAGCATATCGACATCGTGCGTCACAGCGGTATCGATCTGGAAAAATGGCTGGGCGGCTTTGAGTCCGTGGAAAGTTCTGTCCACGAGACCGTAAAAGGACTGAAAGAGCATCCGCTGATGCCGAAAGATGTGAAAATCAGTGGATTTATCATGAATTCGGAGACAGGATTGTTGACGAAGGTGGAAGAGTAATTAGACGATAACGAAATCTAAAAACAAAATCCCACAGGAAGAGACTTGCCACGTGTTTTGAAACACAGATGGAATGTCTGATCCTGTGGGATTTTTGTACTTATCTCTGGATATTGGAATCCCCAGTTTTCATAATCCGGAGAATTTCATTTTCATTGACCAGGTTAAAGTCATGCTGGATCATCAGCTTCATCACGCTGGCAGTGATGGAGAAATCGATCAGCTTCTGTGGATCAAAGCCGCGGATCAGGCTGTGAAGCAGTCCTCCGGCAAATGCGTCTCCAGCGCCAACAGCCTCTAAGCTGTGAACCGTATGAATCGGGCTGTCATAGAATTTGCCGTCTTTCAAATAAATGCCCATCCATTCTCCGTCTTCCACGGTAGTCACATTGCGGAGAACACTGGCAACGGCTTTGCAGTTGGGGTACTGGCGCTGGATTTCCTGCATGCCCTGACGGTAGGAGTCGATCTGGTCGATTCCGTGTGCCACATCGCCGTCGTAGGCGTGAATGCCAAGGGTAGATTCGAAATCCTCGTCATTGGCGATACACAGGTCCACGTAATGCATCAGTTTTTTCATCACGGATTGTGCCTTTTCATGGCTCCACATCTTGGAACGGTAATTTAAGTCACAGACCACCTGGATGTGGTGCGCCTGACAGTAAACAAGAGCTTCTTCTACGGCTTTGGCGATGGAATCGCTGATGGCCGGGGTCACGCCGGAAAAATAGAAAATATCAATGCCGGAAAGCAGTTTCTCCCAGTCAAATTCGCTGGAATCCGCCAATGAAATAGAACTTCCAGCCCGGTCATAGACCACGTTGGTCGGCCGGATGTTGGTGCCTTTCTCAAAATAATAGATGCCAAGTCTTGGGCCGCCCTTTAAAACCAGGGAAGTATCCACGCCGTAACGGCGCAGTTCATTTAAAGCTGCTTCGCCAACTGGGTTTTCCGGCAGTTTCGTGACAAAAGCCGCCTCATCGCCAAAAGAGGCCAGTGAAACCGCCACATTGGATTCTGCGCCGCCGTAATTGGCTTCAAAGCTGTCTGCCTGCACGATGCGTAAGTATTCTGGTGTTTTTAAGCGGAGCATGATCTCGCCAAATGTAAGTACCTTCATAAAAAACTCCCTTTTTCAATTTCATTTTCGATGGATTTATTCATTCTGATACCTTTTATTGTACTCTTAATCCGGTTAGATTACAAGCCTGTCAAGCGGCAGTAAGAGAATCTTTGTACAAAGTTAAGACAAAAGACAGATATGGAAAGGCGGAATCTGTTATACTGAAAATAGAAAAGGTAGATGAATGGAAATATCAGAATATTTCTTTCGATGGAAGAAAATGAAACGTGGGAGGAGGAAGATTATGAGAAAATATTGGCTGGGTATTGCAGTTGCTGGAGCGCTGGCAGTTCTATCAGGATGCGGAGCTGGAAACAGTTCCAAGAGCAGTGCCAATGAAATGTATGTCATGGAAACGGCTGCACAAACAACGGCAGCTGCCATGGATATGGAGTATGCGGCAGCAGGGATGCCGATGGAAGGGGAAGCTGTTTCTGCGGATACAGCAGCAGGTGTAACATCAGGGGCAGCATCAGGATCAGAAAATCAGGCGACAGTAGAAAATGGCCGGAAGCTGATCAAAACCGCCAGCCTGGAAGTGGAGACGGAGCAGTTTGAGCAGTTGATGACTTCCTTGGAGACCCAGATCAAACAGATTGGCGGATATATTGAAGATGAGACTGTTGCCGGCAATCAGCTGGACTGGCAGGGCAACCCCATGATGCGCTGGGCCAATATGACCGTGCGAGTGCCCAAGGACCGGCTGGACGAATTCTTAAATGGCGTGGAGTCCGCGGGAAATGTCGTTCGCAGATCGGAAAACACCCAGGATGTGACATTGCAGTACAGTGACATTGAAAGCCGCAAAAAGACCTTGAAGATCGAGCAGGACCGTCTGTGGGCACTGTTGGAAAAAGCGGATTCCATGGACAGTATCATTGCATTGGAAGAGCGGCTGTCAGATATCCGGTACGAACTGGAATCCTACGAATCCCAGCTCCGGCTCTATGATAACCAGATCGAGTATAGTCAGGTAAATTTAAATATCAGTGAGGTGAAGCGGTATACCGAGGCCGTTCCGGAGTCCACAGGGGAACAGATTTTAAAAGGACTGTCTGACAATGGAAGACGGCTGGCAGAAGGCATGAGAAACTTCGGAATCCGTTTGATCGTGACTAGCCCGTTCTGGATCACTGCTGTTATCATTGGCGCAGTGGTGGGATGTCTGGTGTGGAAGATTCGGAAAAAATTCAGAAAACGGAAATCTGGGAAAATGAAAACAAAAACTGGCGGAGAAACAGATGCAGCGATACCTCTGGGCGAACGGCAGGAGCCTGCTCAGGATACAGAAACAGAGACAACGGAACCAGATCAGCGGAAAATATAGTTAGTCCGAAGAAGGCAAGCTGCATGGCATAGATCATTCTGCAGCGGGAAGGCAATTGTCTGCACGACCCGCCGCAGGTGGAGAATCCGGCAAGCAGGATTCGTATTTCGTTAGGACGGTTCGTCATTTTCCATATTTAACAGGTTCCGGCGCACTTTGCGGAATCGTTCAGGAATCTGGTCGATGGACATATTTTTCAAAACATCGGTAGTACCAGCTGCTTTTGCAGTTTCATAATACCAACACTTGAACTCCAGGGTATCCATGGTATCCTGGAGTTCTTCCATCTGTGCCCGTAAGATCTGTTTCTGCTTCTGGAACATTTCCAGGCGCTGGTCGATGGTAGAATCTCCCTCCATGGTAAGCAGCAGATATTCCTTAATATCTTTCAAGGACATCCCAGCTTTTTTCAGACATCCGATGATCTGAAGCCATTCAAAATCCTTATCCTGAAACATGCGGATCCCACCAGAAGAACGTTCCACAAACGGAAGCAGTCCCTCCTTATCATAATACCGAAGTGTAGAAGCCGGAACCCCCAGAATTTTAGCCATTTCTCCGACTGTGTATATCATAGAAAATCCTCCTTTAAGAAGTTAAAGTAACTTTAAAAAATATAAGCTAAGTTAACTATAGGGAGAAAATTTGGGATTGTCAAGGAAAAGCTAGGCAGAATAGTAGATTATCAGTGACAAGAAAACCTAGATGTGGTATATTAATAACAAAGTATTCTATTTTTCATATGGTTCATAGCCATTCTATTTTCTTAGCAGAAATTTTCAATGCTTTTAATCCAGATGATCTGATTATAACCACATTAGAAAATGCAATTTATCTGGGAATGAAAAACGATGTTTCTTTTATTATTGATTGGCAGTTGGTGCTATATGAGCATCAGTCAACGGTGAATCCCAATATGCCGATTAGAGACTTGTTCTATGTTGCTTGTGTATTTTCCACATTTTTAATAGAGGCAAATTTTTATAGCAGAAAATTGATTGAACTTCCAGAACCGCAGTTTGTGGTATTTTACAATGGAATAGAAGAAATGCCAATTGATGAATGTGTTCAAAAAGGGATATTGGCTGAGTTTTTGAGAAAAAACCGAGCGGAGGTATTGCGTATGTGTCTGTTTGAGTATGATCAGGAAAAACATCTTCAACAAGAACGTGATGACTCAAAGGAAGAGGGCAGAAGAGAGGGAATGGATCGTGTAAATCGTCTGGTTGAATTGCTTCTAAGCCAGGGGCGGCAGGAGGACTTGAAACGGTCAGTAACGGATCGGGAATATCAGGAAAAATTGATGAAAGAGTTTGGAATCTAAGCGTATTCCCAGTATATATGGTTATTGGAAACAGTCCAACCAGAAGGCTTAAAAGTGCAGAGAGAAACTGGGAAAGGATCGTTGCCCACGCAGCTCCGGAAACTCCCATATGTAACGGAAGAATAAATAAAAGATCCAGGAAAATATTTAGAATCGAGGAAAACACCAGGAAATAAAGCGGCGTTTTGCTGTCACCTAAGGCCCGCAGCATGTTGGAAATCATATTATAAAAGACCGTTGCGCCAGTGCCAAGCAGTACAATAAACATGTACTCATAGGCTTCCTCATAAATATCAGAGGGAATCTGCATCAG
>CAKRWX010000015.1 GCA_934418055.1 uncultured Lachnospiraceae bacterium | reverse complement strand
CGGTCTGCGGCACACGTAGCAGATATGCTCATACTGGTCATCGTCTTTGTCTTCTATGGTCTCCCCCTCGGTCTGAGAGTTTAACTTCTTTTCGTTATCTTCCAAAATCATCTTCTCCTGTATCTGTCATTGTTCTGGCAGCCAGCCCAATCCATCCACAGGGCTGTAAAAACTGTGTAATAGCCCAGTAAGAGGGTACTGAATCGTTACAAAACCGCCATATTGTCTCTAGTATAAACAAAATCAGGCCCCGGCACAAGACCGGGGCCTGATTTTACACTCTTTTAAGATTTATAAAGTTTTCCAAACACTTACTGCTGTGCCTGGCCATTGCCATTCTGGCTGCCGTTATTCTGGCTGTTGCCAGTCTGGGCGTCCTGTCCAAGAGTTGCCTTGGTTCCCAGGGTGATGGTGACGGTTCTGTCCACATATTCACCATTTTCCAGACTCTTCACGCCTAACTCTACGGTCTCGCCTGCTTTGTAGTATTTTAACAGATCCTGCAGAGCTGCCATACTCTTAACGCTCTGGCCATCGAATTTCACGATGATATCTCTCTTTCTCAGATCAGAGTTTGCTGCTGCGCCGCCATCAATGATGCCGTATACGAAGACACCTGCTGGCATATCCTGCTGTTTTACCATGCTGTCATCTACAGTCAGACCCTGGATACCTAAGTAACCTTCCTCACCTTCTGCAACGGTCTGGCTCTTGGTTCTCTGAGTCATCAGGGTACTTAAGATTTCCTGTGCTTTGGAGATCGGGATTGCATAACCAATACCCTCTACATCCGTGGATGAATACTTCGCTGCATTGATACCAATGACCTCACCTTTCATGTTCAGAAGAGCGCCGCCGCTGTTGCCAGGGTTGATGGCTGCATCAGTCTGAAGAAGGTTTCTGGTAACGGTGTTGTCCACCTGGACTTCACGGTTCAGTGCGCTGACATAACCAACGGTGACAGACTGGCCATATCCAAGGGCGTTACCAATGGCAACGACACCCTGACCAACTTCCAGAGCATCAGAATCACCTAATTTTGCAACGGAGATCTGACTTAACGTATCCTCTGGAATATCTTTTAATGCAACTGCGATCACTGCCAGATCGGAATCTGCATCGGTACCTTTGATGGATGCGTTCACGGATGTATCATCAATAAATACCACGGACAGATTCTCGGAATCTTCTACTACATGGTTGTTCGTAGCAATCAGAAGTTCTTCCTCATTCTGGCCAATGATAATACCAGAACCGCTGCTTGGTACTTCATAAGTCTGGCTCATGCCCCACCAGTTATTGCTCTGATATAACATGGTGTTGTTGATGGCAACGACTGATGGCATTGCGGATTTTACAATGGCGGAAACATCCAGTGCTGCCGCATTGCCTGCTACTGCGCTGCTTCCACTGGTTGCGGCACTTGCAGAAGTCTGTGCCTCTGTGGTGGAGTCCTCAACTGCCGCCTGTGAACTTACCAATGGATAAGTGGCCGGTCCGAAGGAATCAGCGATCTTATTGATTCCAACCATGGTTCCGCCGGATACGGTACCGAACAGAAGAGCTGCGGCTGTGATACCAGCTACTTTCCGGGTAAATCCGTTCTTTCTTCTCTTCTCGTGATGTTCCCCTGATGGCTGCTGATTCTGGAAACCACCCTGGAATCCGGACTGGCTGTTCTGTGCCTGCTGGCTTGTCTGACTGCTCTGGTACTGGGTCTGCTGACTCTGGAAAACCTGACTGGACTGATTGTTCTGATACTGAGTCTGCTGGCTCTGTGCAGACTGGCTGTTCTGGTACTGTGCCTGCTGCTGGTTCTCAGATGCCTGCTGCTTCTGCCAGTTGTAATTGCCCTGAGGCTGTGCCCCTGCGGATGCCTGGCCCTGTGGCTGATTCTGCGCCTGGTTCTGTACCGGCTCTGGATCCTTCATGGTAAAGTTTTGTGTTCCCATATTGCTGTTATTATTTTCATCAGAATTCATATTCTGTTCTCTGTTGGTGTTCTCTTCGTACATAAGTCATATCCCCTTTCTGATACTTTTATGTTTGCTTTTCCAGGGCTCTTTGTTTTCTCTTCCCTGTTTCTGTAAAGTAATATATCAATGGTTTGTGTCCAATCTGTGACGGAAGTATAATAAAACAGTGAAAACCAGAGTATTTCTGATTTTCACTGTTCTTTTAAAATTTCGATTCTCTTTTAATTTCCACTTGGCCCTACATTTCCTGCGGTCGTCTCGCTGACGGTGGATGACGGGCCGTTATCTGCAGCCGTGGTTTCCTGGTATCCTGGATATGGAACCGAAGCGGTGGTTTCTGGAATCGTTCCAGGTCCTGTCATATCATCCGTGCTGGTGGTACTGTTTCCCTTGGTATTGGTCTTTCCATCACTGCCTGGATGGGTTATGATACTGCCATCCGGAGCCACGATTCCACCTGAGCTGCTTCCTGTAGTCTCCGTAGTACTTCCCGGATGCACTGGAGCATCCGCTCTGCTCTCTGTGGTACTTCCCGGATGCTGGATGATCTCTCCAGGTCCGCCCGCGGAGCTTTCATCCTCCTCTGGGCCGTCTACCAGATTGCCATTTTCATCCGTTTCACCGATTCCTGGATGTTTCGTTCCGTCACCGGCTGTGGTCTCAATGATATTGCCGTTCTCATCAGTCTCCGGCTCTGCTGTTGTCTCCGCTGCCGATGTTTCCGTGTTCTTGGAACCAGATCCTGAGGAACTGGAAGAAGAACTGTCATTTGGCAGATAACCTTCCGTTGACACATGTCCGATGCTCTTGCCCTGGGAATACATACCTGTATCTGATGCAATCTTGGCACTGATCTGTTTTACCGTATCTGTTGGTGTGTACACCTCATCTCCAAATAAGAAGGTGTGCAGCTCACTGACGTTGGATTCCAGGGTCTGCGGAATGACACAGGCTCCCTTGGCACCCATATTGGCCTCGCCTCTTGCAGACGGGAATCCCATGGTCTCGCCAATGTGATACTTGGTAATGCTTAAGGCAATATTGGTCAGGTCCGCAAAATCCAGGTTGTTGGATACCTGCGGAAGAACTGTCATCAGAATATTATTCAAAGTCGCGTAATCGGCCTTTTTCGCTTTGTCGAAAGCCAGCTCAATGATCTTTCTCTGACGCTCTGTACGGGCATAGTCGCTGTCCATCTTTCTTAAGCGGGCATAAGCCACTGCCTGGACACCGTCTAAATGGTGCAGGCCCGGTCCATCTAACTGATGGGAACCAACGCCAGTTGCCTGTACTGTCTCGGTAATAAAGCTGTTGATGTAACGGAACTCTGCCTTGCTGATCTCCACATCCACGCCGTCCAAAATAGTAATAGCATCCGCCACTGCCTTCCAGCTGAACGTGATATAATCCGTGATATTGAGATCCAGGTTCTTATTTAAGAACTTTAACGCCTGTTCTGGGCCACCTCTTGCGTAGGCCTCGTTGAACTTGCTGTAACGTCCGTTGTCATTGGTATTTAAGTAAGTATCACGGAATAAGGATACCATCTTGATCTCTCCCGTATCCTGGTTGATACAGCAGATAATGTTCACATCTGACTGGTTTCCCGCGCCAACGCTGCCATCACGGCTGTCCACACCAAAGACAGCGATCATCCAGTAGCCCTTCATTTTCTCCAGGTCTTCCACCTGAAGATCATCATTCTTTACGTAGGTCTTATCCACATCCGGACGCGGCATCATGGTCAGTTTCCGGGCGAAAAACGCGTATCCGAAAATCGCCGTCAATGTCAGACACTCTGCAATGATCATAGCAATAATCCTGCGTCTGGTCTTCTGCGCCTTTGTTTTTACTTTTTTCCGTGTTTCACGGGGATCTTTGCGGTTGCCCGATGACAAAGATCTGGTAATCTCTTCCCCCTGGGAAGATGGTCTTCTTCTGCTTCGGCCGTGGCTGTGATGCAGTTCCTCATTTCTATCATTCATGCGTATAACCTCATCATGGTACTCACTGTCTAGTAAGCATTCTTATTAATAAAGCCTTTAAAGAACGTCAGGAATAAAATCTTAAAATCCCATCCCAGAGTCCAGTTTTCAATGTAATACAGGTCATGCTCAATCCGCTTGGTAATGGAAGTGTCTCCACGATAGCCATTGACCTGGGCCCATCCAGTCATCCCCGGACGCACCTGATGCTTGATCATGTACCTTGGAATCTCTTCCTTAAACCGTTCTACGAAAAATGGTCTCTCCGGTCTTGGCCCCACCAGACTCATTTCTCCCTTCAGCACATTAAAAAACTGCGGGATCTCATCAATGCTGGTCTTGCGGATAAAACGGCCAATGGGCGTAACTCTCGGATCGTGAGGGGTCGTCCACTTATCTTTCTCCGCAGACGGTGCCTGCACCTCCATGGAACGGAACTTGTACATCTTAAATGGACGGTTGTGCAGTCCAATCCGCTCCTGACAATAGATCACTGGCCCAGGCGATGTGATCTTGATGATCAGCGCCGTCAGCCCCATGATTGGGGAAAATAATATAATTCCCACCAATGCGCCAAAAATGTCCACGCACCGCTTCATATACCGGTTAATCGGCTCATTTAACGGCACATGCCGGATATTGATCACTGGAAGTCCCTGCAGATCCTCGATGTACGGCTGAGTCGGAATCACATTGTTGTAATCTGGGATAAATTTGGTGTGGACACCGGATTTCTCACAGGCTGCCACCAATCGCTCCAGTTTTGCGTACTCGCCAATGCTTAAGGTAATGGCGATTTCATCCAGCGTATTCAACGACAGAATCGCTTCCAGATCCTTCGTTGTTCCAATCACCGGGATTCCTTTGTATTCCTGTCCCACTTTATGACTGTCATCCAGAATTCCACGGACGCGGTATCCCCACTCCGGGTTTGCCTGAATCCGGTCAATAAAGCCTTCTGCCGCCCGGCTGTAACCGATCAGCAGAATATGCTTCTGATTATAGCCTTTTGACCGCATGGAATGCAAGATGTATCTGATGCAATTTCTTTCCAGTTCTTCTGCAATTACATTGACAATGAAGAAATAGAACACCATTCTGGTGGAGAATTCCCGGAAATATGGGTGTTTTTTCAGCAAATACAATACCAGAATGATGATCAGCATGCCGATCATATTGGCTTTGAAAATATTCGCAAATTCATATCGTCTCTGCTGGACCCGTTTCGGCGTATAAAGCCGACACAGTCCATATAAAAACAGATACAGCGGAACAATCCACACTAACATAATGAAGTAATACTGTGCAGGCAGTACCTGCTTGTGTGGACTATAAATACGGTTTCCCAAAATCAGGAGACCAAACGCTGCCGCATACGAAATAATCAGCACCAGAGCATCCAGCACCACATGCAGCCGATTGAATTTCTGCTGATTGTCTTTTATCATAACTTGTTACCTTTCGGTCCGAATTCGTTCAGTATGTTTCATTTAAAACTTCATACATTATACACGTTTTTTCTTGCCTAGGTCTTAAAATTATCTTAATTTCTTAAAAACTTTTTGAATCTGACGGCATCCAAACTCATAGACATAGAGACATGTGCCGCAGATCAGCTCCCACTGGATTGCCAGATAGTTCGACATATGCTCTGGGAAATAGGCCACTTTCGCGCACTTTTTCCGGGTTTTGATTCCCTCTTTCACGCCATCCAGATACTCTTTTCCGAAACCTAACTTCTGAAAAAATCCGTATTTTACGATAATTCCCATGGTAATCGGAAGTAAATTCACCAGAAGCTGGAACAACGGCATGTTTTTGTAGTTTAAATACACGTTATTTCTGGCTGCCAGACGCACTTTGAACGCATTGTACTTGGAACCGCTGGTGCCGCTTCCCACATGGTAAACCACCGCTGTCGGACAGTAGCGGTTATGCCAGCCAAAGATTTTGGCCCGGTAGCACACGTCAATGTCCTCTAAATAAGCAAAATGCATCTCGTCAAAGTAACCGATCTGCTCAAATACCTCTCTCCGGTAGATAGCCGCTCCGGCGCAGGCGGAAAATACCTCCCGCTCCCGGTTATAGCCCTTGCTGGACCGTCCAACGCCCCGCTGGTAAGCCCAACCTAAAACGCTGTACATATCCCCGGCGTCGTCCATCAGCTCTTTGTGGTACATCTGCACCATTTTACTGCTGACGGCAAAGATCTTATCCGACCGGCGGATGGCCTTGATCATCTCACCGATGAAATCCGGTTCCACCTCGGTATCGTTATTCAGCAGCAGGACAAAAGGCGTTTTCGACGCCTTGATTCCCACATTGACCGCTCCGGAAAACCCGGTATTTTCCTCTAAAAAGATGGTGGGATACTGATGAGATTTTAACCACTCCACACTTCCATCGGAAGAGCCGTTATCCACCACCAGGATCTCAAAATCTTTGCAATTCTGCTTTTCTAAAGCCGCCATACATGGCTCCATAAATCTCAGGCCATTATAATTGGGAATCACCACGGTTACGGATGTTCCATGTGTGTTCTGTTCTGCCATGGGCTTATCCTTTCTGCGCATCCTTGGCCGCATGCTGGTCTGGTGCGTCCTTCATCAGTTCCTTAATAGCCGGGTCCAATTCATAAGGTTGTCCAATGCCCTCTTTCTTTAAATCTCTCAGGGCAAAATTGGATTTCCGAAGAGTCAGGTTCGGGTTGTAGTACGGATCTCCATTTTTTAAGATCTCCGGCCACTTTTTCGCAAACTTGGCCACTTCCCGGTTAAACCGGGCCACTTTCTCCGGCGTATCTTCCAGTCCCCTGGACTTGGACTCATAATGGTATAACAGCGCGTAAGGTGCGTATACTACCAGTTTTCCAAGAGAACGGACTTTCATACAGTAATCGATATCATTAAATGCCACCGCTAAGTCTTCACTGAAACCGCCCGCAGCCTCAAACACAGATTTCTTGCTCATCATGCAGGCTGCAGTGACAGCGCTGTAATCCTGGGCGCACATAGCCCGGTGGAAATAACTGTTTTCCGCTTTGTGAAGGCCGATAAACGTATGGCCTGCCACACCACCGAAGCCGATGACCACACCGGCGTGCTGAATGGTATCGTCCTGGTAGAGAAGTCTGGCTCCAACTGCACCCACATCTTCTCTCTGGCAGAAGCCCAGCATCTCTTCCACGAAATTCTCCGCGATCAGCTCCGTATCATTATTTAAGAACAGCAGATACTCACCCTTGGCCGCCTGGACGCCGAAGTTATTGATGGCGGAATAGTTAAATTCCCTGGTCCAGGTCACCACATGCACCTGTGGAAATTCCTTCTGAATGGCCTCATAGTAGGCAAATGTCTCCGGATCAGTGCTGTTATTTTCAATGACCACAAATTCCAGGTTCTTGTAAGTGCCTCTGGTGATCATGGCGCGGATACACAGATCCAGATCCTGTCTGTGGTCCTTATTCGGAATGATCACAGACACTAACGGATTGTCCTTGATTTTAAAAGTCGTGTGGTAAATGCCATAGTCCACGCCCTTCTCCACCTTCTCTGCCTCAATGCTCATGCGATGATAATGCTCCATAATGGCCCTGGAACCGGCCTCGAACGCGTACAATTTGCTCTGCGGATTGCTGGCGGTGGAGTCCTGATGACATCTCCAGTGGTATAACACCTTCGGAATATGCACGATCTCATGGGCTTTTTCCGTACACCGGAAAATGAAATCGTAGTCCTGTGCCCCGTCAAATTCCTTCCGCAGTCCGCCTACCTGCTGCACCAGTTCCCGTTTTACCACAAACTGATGACAGATATAGTTGACGCTGGTTAAAAGATCCGGGTTGAAATCCGGTTTAAAATGCGGGTCGAACAACGCTCCGCCGTCCATGTCCATCTTATCCTCATCGGAATAGATCACATCGCAGTCTGGGTGTTCATTTAACACTTTGGCACACTCGTAGAGGGCGTTTAAGGTCATGGCATCGTCATGGTCTGCCAGGACGATAAAATCCCCCTCTGCCATCTCGATCGCTGCATTGGTGTTCACCGAGATTCCGCCATTGTAGCCAAGGATCTTATATTTTACCCGGCTGTCCTTCGCCGTATATTTCTTCACGATCCGGGATACGTCCTCGCCCTCCGGGCTTCCGTCCACCAGGCATAACTCCCAGTTTCCGTAGGTCTGTTCCAGAATGGAATCCAGCATTTCCTTCAGATACCGCTCCGGCGTCTTGTATAACGGAATCACGATGGAAAATTTCGGCATCCAGGCAAAGACTTCCTCCCGCTGGCGTTTTAACTCCTCGTCGGTCGGTTTGGTCAGGGAATACCACTCGGCGTAATCGTAATCATTGTCCAGTCCCTGGATCTTGTGGGTGGATTTGACGATCAGGGCCTTCAAACCATTTTCCTTAAAGAAATCCCATGCCACATGGACGGTCTCCATGTTCATCAGATCCTTGATCTTCTGCATCCGCTTGTGGGCAACACTGGCCCGTTTGCCGATCAGCTCCTCGTTATACTTGATTTTGATCTTTCTTCCATCACAGCGGATCACCAGGTAATAATCCTTTCCCCGCTCATAGGGAAACTGAATATCGAATCCAAAGTCCTTATCGTAAGTCTTTCCATAATAAATCTGGCTGACATCATCTCTTCTGGTGGCCACATAGCGGAACTCCATGGGATTTCCCTTGCCGTCCGTCACCTGGAATTCCGGCACAGACTCCGGTGTTTTTCCGATAACCCAGCCATTTAACTGAATGGAATTCTCCCGGATCCTTACCACATCTACGTTCTGTTTCATTCGTTCTCCTCAAAATTAAGCCGTTCTTCTTCCACCACCAGAGGCCGTTTCATGACTCTGGCATTGATGGTCAGGATATATTCGCCCACCAGACCGATGAAAAAGATCTGGACAGAGCCTAAAAAGCACATGCCGATGAGCAGCGGTGCCATGCCTGCCGCAAAGCGGTCCCAGTACATTAATTTCAGCACCAGATATACAATGGCCACGATCATGCTGGCAGCGCTGCAGATACTTCCGAAAATGGTAGCCAGGCGCAGTCCCGCCTTGGTATAAGAAGTGATGCTGAGCATGGCTGCGTCGTAAAGGCGGTAGAAGTTGTTGCTGGTCTTGCCGGCTCTTCTCAATGGCTGCTCGTATGGGATCTCTTTTCTGCGGAAACCTAACTCCGCCACGATTCCACGCAGGAACGGGGTCGGATCATCCAGGTTCCGGAGGACCTCAATAAACCGCTTGTCATACAGGCCAAAGCCCGTAAACTGTTCGATCTGTTCTACATCAGATAACTTTTTAATCAATTTATAGTAGCAGCCACGGAGCCAGTACATAATTGGATTCTCCTGACTGGATTTCTTGATGCCAATGACGATCTTGTAGCCATTTTCCCATTCTTTCACATATTTCGGGATCATTTCCACTGGATCCTGGAAATCTGCCGCCATCAGGATGGTGCAGTCGCCGGTGGTCTGCAGCATTCCATAATAAGGGGAATTAAACTGTCCAAAATTCTTGGCATTGAAAATGCCCTTGATCCCTTTATCTTCCGCACACAGGCCGCGGATCAGATCTCTGGTCCGGTCCCTGGAATCGTTATCGATAAATAAAATCTCATACCGGTAATCTGGCAGATCCTTGTGAAACATCTCCCGGAGGGCGTCCGCCAATGGTCCTACGTTCTCTTCTTCGTTGTAACAGGGTACAACTATGCTGATTGTTTTCATTTGTTCCAGCCTTTCACTTTTTCTATGTCGAGCAGCGCCCCGGTGCCTCGTAACCGCGCCCGGTCGTTACTCCATTGTCACCATGACTTTGATCAAGTCCGCTGGTTTCTCTTTCATTAAATACAATGCTTCTTCTATTTTGTCAAGTCCTGTCAGGTGATGGGTCACCAGACGCTCTGGATGAATCCGACCATATTTTACCATGGAAAGCATCCGCTCGATCCGTACTCTGCCTCCTTCTGCCAGCTCTGTATGGATGGTTTTGCCAGCCATGCCGCGGCCGCCGGAGAATTTTGGAAATGGCAGATTGCCGGTTCCGCCGAAATAATTGACATTGGAAACCGTGCCGATGCCGTAGCGCACCATGTCGATGGCCTGGGCAAAGGTCTCGTCGTTGCCGCCGCAAATGATCACGCTGTCCGCTCCAAGTCCGTCGGTCCGCTCCATCACCTGCTGCACCAGGTCTCCATTTTTATAGCTTAACACCTCGGACGCGCCAAAATCATAGGCGCATTCCACACAGACCGGACGGCTTCCCACCGCCAGAATCCGCGCTGCGCCCAGATGGGCCGCGCCAGCCACTGCCATCAGGCCGATGGGGCCGATTCCCATAACCACTACGGTATCGCCAAACTTGATGTTGGCATTTTCCGCTCCGGTAAATCCAGTGGTCACCACGTCCACACACATCAGTGCCTGTTCCAGGCTCAGTCCCGCCGGGATCTTCGCCAGGGTGGTGTCCGCATCTGGAATCAGAAATTTCTCCGCAAAGACGCCTGGCTGGCTTCTGCCCAGCTGATGGCCGGAAAATGGGGCGCTGGCGTGCTTAAAATTACGCTCCTGGATGCCACGGTCCCGCCAGTTAGGGGTAATTGCCGGAACTGCCACAATCTCGCCTGGTTTGAAATCTTCTACCAGCTCGCCTACTTCCAGCACCTCTGCCACGCACTCATGACCTAAGACCAGGTTCGGGGCTTTTCTGGAACCCCCGCCAAATACCGTATGCACATCGGAAGAACATGGTGCCACTGCCACTGGCCGCAAAATAGCCCCGTAAGGAGTCAGTTTTGGCTCCGGCACATCCACATATCCTACTACACCTGGTTCTTTTAACACAAAGGCTCTCATGATAATTCCTCCACTTTCTCACTGCGGAGAGTCAGGATCTGGATCTGCTCTCCCCACCATTTACGGATGTTTCCTGCGATCTCCTCGGTATAGCCTGGAGCCACGATCAGGATCGCGTCTACCATATGGTCCGTCACATAGTCCGGCGGCACGATGGGCAGACCGGATCCTGGGGCGAAACGGCCCTGTTTAAATGGGGCGGAATCGATGATGTAGGAGACGGAATCCTTTAAGTGGGTGGTGGCTGTCAGGGTGAAGCCCTGGTGACTGGCTCCCCAGACTGCCATGGTTTTGTTTTCTTTTTTGAGACCGTTTACCAGCGTCTCTAACTCGGTATCCAGCCTGTCACGGTTTTTTACCAGACCAGATACATCTACTGGAGTTATGTTAACTTTTTCTCCTGCGCAGTTCGCCTTCGCTCTACCTTTTCTCACGATCACTGCCAGCGTATCCCGGTTCACCATTTCCTCTTCCAACACTTCAAATCCATGGCTCTCCAGCAGATACCGCAGGGTCTCAAATGTATAATAAGCGATGTGATCCCGGATCAGCTCATAATAACCGTCATTGTCCAGAATATACTCAAAGCTCGGCACTGTGATCAGTCCCATGCCATCTTCTGTCAGGTTGTTGGAAATGCAATCCAGCATCACGCCTGGCTCCGGCTGGTGCTCCAGGAAATTAAAGGACAGAAATACATCATACGGCCCGTCGGTCCCAATCACATGGTCTGCACTCTCCGTAAAATCCCGGATCACGTTCAGTCCGTCTTTTCTGGCAATCTCCACCAGGTCTTCTTTATGCTCGATTCCGTAGGCTTTTACCGGGAAATTGGTCAGAACCTTTAAGAATTCTCCTCTTCCACAGCCTGCCTCCAGGAATTTCTTTCCTTCTAAATGATAAGTCTCGATCAAATGGCGGTACTGTCTGGTACGCAGTTCTACCATGGTCGTGGAATATCCACCGGAGCGGATCACATCCCGGTAATAATCCACCGGTTCACAGTCAAACTGCACCAGCCCGCACACCGGGCACTGGAACAGCCGCAGATCTACCGCCTCCCTCTCCGCCTCTTCTTTTGTTAAAGGGATCTTCTGGGCGGAAGCTGGCATATGGGCCATTTCCAGCAATGGCTTCGTTCCAAATGCTGCGCCGCAGACGATGCAGTGGCACCGTTTTTCCCTGTTTTCTTCCTGTTTCATGCTTGATTGCTCTCCATTTTCCATTTATTCTGCAACAATTCCGCATGGTACTCACATCAGCCTACAGAATCGTTTCTCAATCGTAACAAATTTCATGTAAGATCAGATCTGCTGTCAACGCATCCGATCATCGACTTTCAATCATCCGCCGGATTCCTTCTTCAAACCCAATCTCCGGTCTCCAGCCAGTTTTTTCCTTCACTTTCCGGATATCCGGAATCAGATTCGCCTGTCCCTCGGCATTCGGCGGCAGTTTTCCATAATGGCAGACGCCCTTTCCCCCGCAGATCTTGCGGATCTCCTCCACATACACCCGCAAAGGCTTTGTGGCATCCGCTTCTCCCGCCAGATTATAAATTCCGCTCTCCCTCGGATCCGGTCCTGCTCCCACCGGCCTTTCACAGAAAGCCAGGGCACACAGCCCTTTCACCAGATCCTCAATATATAAGAAATTCCACAGCTGGGTGCAGGCCCCAAACTCCATCTCTTCGCCCTGCAAAAACCGGTTTACGCAGGTGTTTACCAACGACCACGGGTGGTCTCCCGGCCCGTAGACGCTGAAGATCCGAGTGTGGACATACTCCATCTGGCACACGCCCGCCTGGTTCCACTGCCGCACTTTTTCCGCAGCATTTCTGCCAAAGGCGATCTTCGCCTTGCCATATTCCGAGACCGGATGGCACTCCCTGGTTTCCCCCATGGTGTCGGCACAGATCCCGTACTCCGCCTGGGAACCGCTGAACAAAAAACGCTTACAGCCTAACTTTCTGGCTCCCTCTAAGGCTTTCATACCATCCAGCGCATTTTTCCCCTGAACTTCAGGATTTTTCCGGTTCTCACTTCCGGAGCCGTCCCAGCCGAAATGGAAATATACCGGGCATTCCACAGAGATCTCCCGGTCTAATTGGTCTAATTCATCTAAATTTCTAGAAATTATATGAAAATATGAATCTTTTTCCAGTTCCGCCAGCGCCTGTCGGTTGCTGGAGCCGGGACGCACCACCGCGTAAACCTGGTGCCCCCGGCTGACTAACTCTTTACAAAGAGCCGCCCCCAAAAAGCTGGTGGCTCCTGTCACAACAATATTCATGAACGTATCCTCGGAATGATCATATTGGCGTCCATCTCCTCTTCCGGTAAAAATGGAGACAGATCTTCTAACGGCGGAGACACTAAGGTTCCGTCCGGCAGACGTTTCGCTGATGATTTCGGCTCAAAATTCTGGTCTGTGGTGACATAGATCTCACAGATCACTGGACCTTCCATAGCCAGAGTCTTCTCGATGGCCTCCGGTAACTGGCTGTTATGACAGGCTTTCACATAAGGATAACCGTAAGCCGCCGCCAGTTTCTCCATATCCGGAAAACTTAGATCCCCGCTGTCCGCACCGATTCCCACCAACGGTTCCCCAAAGAAATTCTTCTGAGTCTGGCGGATGGAATGATAGCCCCGGTTATTGATCAGGAAGATCTTAATGCCCATCCGGTGATGGATAATGGTCTGTAATTCCTGAAGGTTCATCTGGATACTGCCATCACCAGTCAGAAGGATCACATCGCCGCAGCCGTCATCCTTGCTTGCCTCCCAGGCACCGATGGCCGCCGGAAGATCGTAGCCCATGGACGCAATGGCGGAGTTGGTGATAAACCGCTGTCCTTTCTTGATGGTGTAGCCATGACCTCCCGCCACGCAGGCAGAGCCATTTCCAACCACGGTGATCTGGTTTTCTTTCAGTCTTGTACTTAAATGATGCACCAGCGCATAGACGTTGGCTTCTTTTGTATCATCATCCACCAGATGCTTCGGCAGTACCACCGGGTACTTCTCCTTCCACATCTGACAGGTCTCGTTCCAGGTCAGTCCCGGAAGTCCCTCTCCGCCGTCAAAAACTGGTGTTTTCTCCTGATCCAGAGCCTTGTCCAGGACTTCCAAAAGCTCCTTTGCGTCTGCACACACCGGGAAATCAATGTGAACGCTGGGCTTTTTCAGCTCCTCTGAATCCACATCATTGACAATGGTATAAGCCGCTCTCGCCCATGTCTTATAATTATAGCCCACCTGGCGGATGCTCAGACGGCTTCCCACTGAAAATACCAGATCGCTGTTCTGGATGGCAAAATTGCCTGGACGGTCTCCCATACCGCCTGCGCGGCCCACATATAGAGGATCATCACTTGCCATGCAGTCCTGGCTGTTCCAGCCAGTGGCTACCGGGATTCCCAGTTTCTTTACAACCCGCTCAAATGCCGGATATGCCCCAGCAATGCGGACGCCATTTCCCACGTTCAATACCGGCCGCTTCGCCTGACGGATCTTCTCAATAATCTGTTTTACGGTCTCCTCACTTACCTCCGGTGCCGGACGGCCATGTTCCCGCTCGTAGGCTTCCACGTCAAAACCTGCTAATTCGTCCGTCTCTATATAAGCGCCCTGGACATTTAACGGAATGTCCAGCCAGCATGGACCTGGTCTGCCAGAGTACGCCAGATATAAGGCTTTTTCCAGGCAATACCGGATCTTCATGGGATCGATCACCATCTCGCTGTATTTGGTCATGCACCCAATGGCCTTTACAATATCAAACTCCTGGTCACCCATGGCGCGGATTCCGGTTCCAGACCAGCGGGCTGTGGTGTCGTAACGCACCTGACCAGATAAGATCAGCATGGGAATGGAATCCAGCCATCCGCCAACCACACCTGTGATGGCATTGGTACCCCCAGGGCCTGTGGTCACGCACAACAGACCGATCTTATTGTGGATCCTCGCATAGCTTTCCGCCGCCATGGCGCAGGCCTGCTCATGATGCTGGTACAGACAGTGGAGTCCCTCCTGATGTCCAAGGGCATCATTTAAATGCATGGCACCGCCTCCAGTTACCGTAAACACCTGGGAGATCCCGTGGGCCACCAATTGCCCGGCAATATAGTTGGAAACCTTCATTCTCATAGAAATGCCGCTCCTTTTCACGATTTCAATTTCGCAACGATTCAGTACCTTCTGGCCTGTGTTTTCTTACAATCAGCACAGCAAGCGCGCAGATCTGCTGAACCGTTACCTTTTTTCCTCATTTCAGTAGTATAACACAAAACCTATAAGCCGAAAAGAGGATTGTAGATTCCTGCCATTTTTACCAGGAATCCGCACTTTTTTTGCGCTGCTTTCTGGGGTATACTGGCCCAGTAATGCAAACAACGGATTTTCAGCCACCAAAAAAGGAGAGCATTTTATGAGAAAACATATGAAACTTGCGGCTGTATTATCTACCACGGCAGTGATCACTGCCTTTGCTCCGATCTTTACTACCCCTGTCCTGGCACAGGCAACCGGCTGGGTTCAGGAAAATGAGAACTGGAGCTACTATGATTCCGATGGCTACAAGCTGACAGATTCCTGGAAAAAGCAGGACGGCGAGTGGTATTACCTGGATGAGAACGGCAACCGTGCATACAATATGCAGATCGACGACTACTATGTAGGCGCAGACGGAAAGCGCGTGTCCAACCAGTGGGTATCCATCGCCAATGAAGATTCCTGGGACAGCGACGACGCGCCGGAATTTTACTGGTATTACTATGGAAAAGACGGAAAAGCTACCATTTCCAAATTTAAGACCATCGAAGACAACTGGTACTATTTTGACGGCGATGGCCGCATGATGACCGGACTGGCTGAAATCGACGGTTCTACTTATTACTTTGGCAATTCTACTGACGGAATCATGAAAAAAGGCTGGGTCCAGTTAGACATCAGCAATGAAGATCCAGAAGAAGAGACTGCATGGTTCTATTTTGACAGCACTGGCAAAATGATCGAGAATCAGGTAGATAAAAAGATCGGCGGAGATTATTTCTCCTTCCGTGACGGCAAAATGGTGACTGGATGGTACAAGCTGCCAGAGACAGCGGTTTCTGCAGATTCTGACAATTCCAGCATTGCTACCGGTTCCAACGCAGAAGCTGACAACTCTGCTGACGCAAATGCAAACTTCAGTTCCACCAATTCCGCAGACAGCGCAGCAGGCTATCAGTATTACGATGCCCAGGGCAAACGGGCTTCTGGCTGGATGACCATCGAGGGAATTCCTGGCGTCAGCGCTGAGGAGGAGACCTACCAGTTCTATTTTAAGAACGGCGTTCCTTACTTTGCCCAGACCGGCATCCAGACTTTCTCCATCAACGCCACCCGTTACGCTTTTAACACCCGCGGCGAGATGCAGACTGGCCTTCAGGTGGTAACTTTAGAGGACGGCTCCATCGCCAACTTCTACTTCGGAACTGACGGCGTTATGAAAACCGGCAAACAGATCATCACCGATGAGGAATCCGGAACCAGCCAGACCTGGTTCTTCCACACAGAGGGTGCTAAAAAAGGACAGGGCTACCACGGCATCCGCGACAACGTGCTCTACGAGTACGGTTTAAGAAAAGAAGCGGATTCTGACTTACGCTACAGCCCGGTGACCTTCCAGGAGAACCGCTATCTGATCAACGCTTCCGGTATCATCCAGAAAGCCACCACTTCCTCCAAGTCCTCTTCCAGACCAGAGCTTGGAACCGGATACCGTGACTTTAAGGATTCCCATGAGAACATCTGGACCGTGGACGTCAATGGCGTAATCCAGTAACATCCATATCATCATATTATTTTATCCATTCACTCTAAGACCCCCGTCATCTCGCGGGGGCTTTTCTTTTACCAATAAATTTTTTTCAACAAATGTGTTATTTTTCAAAAACCGTTGCATATACTCCTACAAAAACGTCTTATATATTACGATGTATTATTTTGTCAATGTCAGGAGGGGGATATGTATGAGAGACTTATCCGTTTACTACTGTAGACAATGTGGATTTTATGCGTATTATCAACTGCCCAAGAATGCCATATGCCACCGATGTGACATTGCCATGACTCTGATTGAAATGCGTTATCAGGATTTTATGAATCTGGATTATGAGCAGAGAGACAAGCTGATCAGCAGTCAGATAGTATCATCTTCCACGCCCTATATCCAGAAGATCTGCAAACCAGCCGCTCTTCATAATCAAAGAGAAATCGTAGGCTGTCTGACTCAGGAGGTCACCAGACTGGAAGAAGAGAATCAAAAGCTAAATCAGACCGTATCGTGGATGCATCAGACCATATGGAGTCAGTTAAAGCGCACCCGGACATTAGAGAGGGAAATCCAGAAACTACAAAGTGAATTGAAGAAAAGCAGTTGACGACAGCCAGAGCCTTGAGCCCTGGCTGTTTTGTAAGAATCATACAAACCAGATTCCATTTGGTCTTACCCTTCCTGGGAATCTGAGGAAATATACCGTGCAATCAGACGGTTCAATGTACTTCTCATCTGGACAACAATGTCCAGCAGTTGATCATTTTCCTGCTTTAATTTCGCATTCTCCGCTTCCAGCTCCGCAATTCTCTCATTCAGACCCATACAACTTTTTCCTCCTATATTAAATGAAAATATCTTCTGTCCCATGCTCTCTCAAGGCTTTTTCTTCACACCCTCATGAAACAGATCTTAGATAAAAATAATATGAAAGTGATTTTAATATACCCGATTTTCCCTTATTTGAAAAGAAAATTTAAGCGCACCATTCGACACGCTTTTAACGATTGACCAAACTCAGTAAGAAACTTGTTCAAAAATCGTAAGATTTGTAACGGTATTGTAGTCTATACATGATTTTTTCTCTGTGTTATACTGAAGATACCAAAGAGAAATGGTATCCGCCATGGATTTTTGCAAATGAAATGACAGAAAGGAGGTTTGTGATGAATCGAGCGCGTAAGTATCTTGCGTCAGTCACACTTTCCCTTCTGATGATGCTCATCTTCTGCGTCCCAGCCTTCGCAGGCACCTGGACCGAACACGATGATCATACCTGGACTTACTTGAATGATGACGGTGAAAGCGTCACCGGTTGGATAAATGACAATGGCAAAACTTATTATCTGGATAAGGAAGGCTGTAAGAAGACCGGGTGGTTAAAGAGTAAAGGCTGTTGGTATTACTTCAACGAAGATGGAGAGATGGCATCCAACACCTGGATTGACAATTATTATGTCAATTCCGATGGGAAGTGGAAAGGAACACGGTAGAACAAACAGGGCATGAAAGACGATATCTTTCATGCCCTGTTTCTTTGTCTGAATCTTTACGGTTACTTTGAACTTTTACACCTGGATCCTGGCGGCCACATCACATCCAATAGCCAGCCGACATCCATCATTGCCAATGATCATCCAGTCACGGTTCTGCTGGATCACATCGATAATACTGCCTTCCTGGAAATCATATTTGTGTAAAAAATCTAACACGTTCTTGTTGCCAAACATCCATTTGATGGTGTATCTTTTGCCTGATTCTGCGGTTGATAATGCCTGCATCATAACACCCCCTGCTCTTAACCTTAGTTTGCTCCTGCAACCCCCGGTTAGTCAAGCATAAGGTTTTAACAGCCAAATAATTTTGCAGTTTTTTCCATTCTCTCCGCAATTGGAACCCCAAATGGGCACCGTTTCTCACAGGCGTGACAACCAATACACTGGGAAGCGTGGTGTTCCAGCAGCTCGTAATGGGACTGGACTGTAGCTGGAACCTGTGGCTGCATGGTAGCCAGATCGTAAAACTTATTGATCATGGCAATATCCAGATTTGCCACACATGGTTTGCAATGGCCACAGTAAGTACACTGACCACGATAAGAATGCTGCGGTGCATTTGCAATCACGGACGCGTAATCTCTCTCTTCTGAAGACGCGCTCTCGTAAGCCACTGCATCGTTCACCTGCTCTTTGGTGTCATAACCACACATAATAGAAGCAACAGCCGGTCTGGTCAATGCATAGTGAATACACTGGACTGGAGTCATTTTCACACCAAACGGAGACCTCTTCTCATCAAACAGTCTGCCTCCCGCAAAACCTTTCATGACTGTAATTCCCACATCCAGCTGCTCACAGACCTGGTACAGATGCGCCCGGTCCTTGTCGATTCCCTTTAAGCCGCTGTCAAATTCATCTGCAAACATGGTATCAATATTCTCGCTGGCTGGAAGCATATCAAAAGCCGGGTTGATGCTGAACAGGATCATTTCCACATATCCGGATTCTGCGGCTTTTACTGCCACCTTCGGGTTATGGGAACTAATGCCGATATGACGGATCGTACCACGTTTCTTTAAATCCATCACATAATCCAAATAATCGGAATGCTGGATCTGCTCCCATTCTTCCTCTGAATCCACATAGTGGATCATGCCAAGATCAATATAATCGGTCTGCAGACGTTTTAACAAATCCTCAAATGCCGGGCGCACATACTTCATATCTCTTGTCCGATAATACTGACTGTCTTTCCAGGTAGAGCCGATATGTCCCTGAATATACCACTGATTCCGGTTGTCCTTAATTCCTTTTCCAATAATATCCCTGGATTTCGGATCTGCCATCCAACAGTCCAAAATGTTAATTCCCTGGGAACTGGCATAATGGATTAGTTCAATTCCCTCTTCCTCTGGATGACGCTCCAGCCATTCACCTCCAAAGCCAATCTCACTGACCTGTAACTCTGTTTTTCCTAATCTTCGTTTCTGCATGATAACTCCCCATTTGACTGATCTAATTGTTTTCTTTATGACACTTTCTTTAGATATTGTAGCATATTTTTTATCAATAAAGAGTTTTGGGCAACAAAAAAGTACGAAAAAACTTTTCTCCGTCTTTTCGTACTTTTCTAAACTGGGCTAGTTGGATTCGGACCAACGAATGAAGGAGTCAAAGTCCTTTGCCTTACCGCTTGGCGATAGCCCAACAACTTACCCCTTATGGAAATCTGGGTAAAAAAAAATTCCCGAAGGAATTAAGGGTGGATAAAGGGATTCGAACCCTTGGCCTCCAGAGCCACAATCTGGCGCGCTAACCAACTGCGCTATACCCACC
>CAKRWX010000014.1 GCA_934418055.1 uncultured Lachnospiraceae bacterium | reverse complement strand
CAAAACCGCCTCCGATCCTCGGCTTGATCACACGGATCTTGGACTTACTGGTATGGAGGGCATGAGCCAGAATACGGCGCACATGGAAAGTGACCTGGGTGGACGCAACCACATTCAGACGTCCATAAACATCCATATACGTATAGGCACGGAATGTCTCCATCATGGCCTGCTGATTGGCCTTGGTGTGGTAAGTTCTGGTAAGAACCACATCACTGTCTTCCATCACCTGATCCACATCCCCATGTTCGTCCAGCTCATGGGCACAGAGATTCCGCTTATTATCTGCTCCTGTCGGGAAATTCAGATGCCAGTCTTCCTCTGGATGTACCAGGATCGGATTGTCTTTCGCCGTATGGAAATCCAGTACCGGTTCCAGCACCTGATAGTTCACTTTCAACATCTTTAATGCTTTATCAACGGCTTCTTCCGTTTCACCTGCCACGATAGCAACCGGATCTCCTACAAAACGTACCCGTCTGTCCAGAATATAACGGTCATAAGGACTTGGCTCCGGATAAGTCTGTCCTGCCAGGGTAAAACGCTTTTCATGTGGAACATCTTCCCATGTTAAAATGGTAACAATTCCAGGAACCTTTAAGGCTCGGGTCTTATCTACCGTCTCAATCAGTGCATGGGCATGAGGGCTTCGCAGCACCTTCACCACCAAGCAGTCCTTCGGAGACAGATCCTGGGTATAAACCGGTTTTCCTGTTACCAGCGCCATCGCGTCCTTTTTCACAGTCGGCGCACCGACTGCATGAAGTTTCTCTCCCATTTATCTGGCCTCCTTTCGGTTCAGGTACTTATGAACAGCCCGAAGCTGTCCCATATAGCCAGTACAACGACATAAATTACCCTCTAAATACTCCCGGATTTCAGCCTCAGAAGGGTCCACAAGCTCCCGTTCCATGGCAAGCACATTCATAATAAATCCCGGGCTGCAGAAACCGCACTGTTCCGCACCTTCACCTGCCAGAAAACGTCCAAATTCCTCTGCCTCTTTTTGAAGTCCTTCTAAGGTTGTGATATGCTGTCCAGCCGCTCTTGCCGCCAGAACAGAACAGGAAAGCACTGGTTTTCCTTCCATCCACACGGTGCAAAGGCCACAGTTAGTCGTCTCACAGCCACGTTTAACGCTGTAACATCCATGTGCCCGCACCAGATCCAGAAGCAGCGTATCTGCCTGAATCTCAGCCTTCACAGATGGTCCATTTAAATAAAACAGAATCTCCATCACTGCATACCTCCTTCTTCTTTTGTCCGGATCTCGTCCACCAGGCGGCGGATATAGATCTGCGCCAGCGCTTTCCTGTATTCTGCGCTTCCACGCAGGTTGGTTCCATAACGATACTGATCTGCGATTTTCTCTGCCAGTTCCTCTGCTGAGCCTTGATCCGCCTCTGTCACCAGAAATGCTCTGGCTGGTCTTGCGCCAACCGCCGCATACCAGGTATCATCCTTTTTCGCTGCCGCCACCGCAATCAACGGGAAATCAGTCTCTGTCCGCCGCTGAGTCACATAAGCGGCCTTTCTTTCATCTTTCTTGATAATAATCCGCACCAGAATATCATTATCATAAGGCATCTTCGCATATTCTGCCAGGGACATTCTTCCCGCCTTATAAAGTTCCACTTCCGTATCCAAAACCAGAAGCGCTGTCAGAACATCAGAAAAACCATATCTTCCATACAGACTGCCGCCGACTGTCGCGCCATTGCGGAACTGCACACCTACAATGTGGCGCACCATCTCTCTCATAAATCCATCAAAATACCCATTCAGAGCAGTATCTGTCTCCAACTGTCTTAAGGTACACATACAGCCGATCTGGAATTCATTTTCCATCTCCTCGATCTGATTCAGACCCAGGCCAGACAGATCAATGATGGTCCCTTTCTGAAAAGAGGACATCTTCAGCCACATCATGCCACCAACGATCTTATTGCTTTTCTTCTGGTTCAGCTCATACGCTTCTTCCAGACTTTCTACCCGTTTGTACTCTCTTGCCTTAAACACGACCCTTTTTCACACTCCTTTATTTATTTCTTGAAAACCAGTTATCAAACACTGCCCTGGCAATCGGTGCCGCTGCAGCCCCACCGGAACCTCCTTCCTCTACGATCACGCTGACGGTCAGCTGGGGATTCTCCGCAGGTGCATACCCGGTGAACCAGGCATGGGTTTCTTTCCCTGTCTCAAATTCCGCTGATCCAGTTTTTCCAGCAACCGTATACTGGTCATTTTTTAATTTTGAACCGGTTCCTTCTGTCACAACAGCTCTCATCATAGTTCCAAGAGCCTCTGCCTCTGATGCTGTCATCAGATTCCCATATGCCTCCGGCGTAAAGGCTTTTACCATCTCACCTGCCGTATTCACCACATGATCCATCAGATACGGTTTCATCAGCGTTCCCCCATTGGCAATAGCTGCCGTAATCATGGCGCTGTGCATCGGTGTAATCTGGGTTTTCCCCTGTCCAATGGCTGTCAGAAGGATCTGCCAGGTATCATCCTGTGCTGCTTCTGTAAATACACTTTTACTGTAGGATAGCGGAACCGGAAGGTTCTGGTCATATAACAGCTCCTGGGTTGTCTCAAACAGCTTTTTCTGATTCAGCATCATTCCAATGGTGGCAAATGCCCCGTTGCAGGAATTGGCAAATGCCTCCTCCAGATTCTGGCTGCCATGAGCCGTCTTATGGTAACACTGAATGGTATAATCTCCCTGTTCCAACACTCCGCTACAGTCATAATGAAAATCCCGGTATTCTTCTGGATATTCCCGCATAAACTCCAAAAGGGTAATGATCTTAAAAGTAGATCCAGGTGGATACACCCCCTGCGTTGCCCGGTTTAAAAGCCTGGACTCTGGATCTGTCCGCAGGGAATCCCACTGGTTCTGCACCTGATTCGGATCATACGCTGGTTTGGAAACCATCGCCAAGATCCGTCCCGTATCCGGCTCCATGACCACCACCGCACCTCTCCGGTCTCCCAACGCATCGCTGGCAGTTTTCTGAAGCTCCAGGTCAAGCGTTGTATACAGATCATCTCCCGGATTCTTCTGTCCAGAGAACTCCCGCATCACCTGTTCCATCAGATTGATATGGGAAGAAAGCATATAAAAATTGCCCTGGGCCTCTAATCCCGTCTTTCCCATGGAGGAATAACCTATCACATGGGCAAATAGATCTCCATATGGATAACTGCGGAGCTCTGTTCCATCTTCCTGCTGCTGCGTCTGGGCCAGGATCTGGCCATCGCTGCTTAAAATATCACCCCGGATCACCCGGTCTGCAAAACTGTCCAGACGGGAGTTATAGGTATTATTGATGATCTCATCCCGTTTCTGCGAAAGGAAAAATCCCTCATACCCGATCATACAGAGAAATAAGAATACAATCACATAGGCAAAACGAAGAATCTCCCGATTGGATTTTTCAGAGAGAGAAAGGGTCTTTTTCTTCTTTTTAGCTGTCATACCCGTCTTCCTCCTCTTCACTTCGTTTCAGAATATAAAGTCCCTGCATCACACCAAACATCATAAAGGTACTTAAAACGGAGCTTCCGCCATAGCTGACTAATGGAAGTGTCACTCCTGTGGAGGGAATGAATTTGATCGCTCCGCCTACCGCCAGAAATACCTGGGTAATATAGAGCATTCCAAGTCCAAAGGCGATCAGCTTATAAAAAAGCGCCTGCATTTTACACGCCATCATCATAAATTGTAAAAAACAGCCCAGACAGATCAGCAAAAGACATAGAGCAAATACGGCTCCCATCTCCTCTGAGATCGCCGCAAAGATAAAGTCTTTCTCCACAACTGGAATTTTCTTCGGCATTCCCTGATAAAGTCCCATGCCAAACCAGCTTCCTGTTCCAATGGCAAATAAAGACTGTGCCACCTGATAGCCTTTATTTTCAATATCGGACCACGGATCTCTCCATGCCATCACTCGGACCCGGACATGCTGGAACAGTCCATAAGCCGCCACACCAGCCAGACAGCCGCTGAGAGAGCCTGCTGTCAGATACAGCCAGTTGGATGTAGCCACAAACAGCATAAACAGATAGGTAATAAAGAAGATAAACGCACTTCCCAGATCCTTGGAAAGCACCAGGATCAGCACATGCAGCGCCGCCATCACCGTTACTTTCACTACCTGTTTCCATTCCGTAGACTGATAAAACATGGACGCCACGAAGAACACAAAGCTGAGCTTTACAAACTCCGACGGCTGCATGGTCACACCTGCGATCTCGATGGACAGCTGAGCGCCAAAGCTGGTATTGCCTACCACACAGACTACGCCCAGAAGAACCAAGCCAAGAATTCCATAAACCCACGGAATCTTCACTAACTGCCATACCCGATCCATGATAAATGGAATAATCCAGGTGATCACTGCCGAAGCCACTACGATCACGAACTGCCGCTCTGCTTTCTCAAAAGACAGTCTGGAAAGCATAAACAGTCCGATACTCAAAAAAATGCACACGTTATTTACCAGGATTCTGGAAACATACGGATAAAAAACACGGTACAGCAGGATATATGCCGCAAAAAACGCGATCTGCACCGCCGCAAACACCGGTAATCTGATATCTTCCGTTCTCAGATACATGACGCCATAAGCCAGGATCTGGATCAGCACCATGATCCGGTTCTGCCTTCCACACAGCCGGTTCTGCCGCTCCTCATCCAGACTGAAATACCGGAAATTCAGATAGGTGTAAAAAGCGATCAGCAGGATCATCACATATCTGGCCACATCAGTTATAAGGTTGGTCATACTATTCTACTCCACGTTTAAAATGTCCTCTGGTAATATCCGTAAATGGAAGCTGTCCCTGTTTTCCTTCCAGGAATACATCTCCATATGCCTGAACAATCTGACGGATCTGTTCCTTCGTCTCCCAGGTAAACTGAAGCCGGATCGCCTCTGGTGCCAGTCTGCGGATCAGATGCTCCTGTCCCAAAAGAGAAAGAGGACTTGGATTATAAATGGTATTGTAACAGAACGTACAGCGGTTCTTCACCGTCAGATCTTTGCCAGTCCTGTCACGCATCCGCAACAGTCCCGGACGGTGGGTACAACGGTCTGTGGTTTTCTGTATACATTGTGCAGAAGTCATCACTGGCAGATATCCATAGGCCACCAATTCCATTCCCACACATCCCAGCTGCTCTAATTCCTGGCTATTTAACTCCAATGGAAGAGTCTGACGGGCAAGTCCCATCTGATCATAGGTTTCCTTAGCTGTCTGATTAAATACATAGAGATTATGATCTCCAAATAACGGAAGGGAACATCCTTTTTCTTTTACATAAACGATCTCTTCCATGGAACGGACCAGAAGTCCGTCAAAACCGGCCTCAGTCAGATACTGCCAGTTCTTCTCAAAGAACCGGATCGCTTCTGTACGGAAAATTACCGGAAGAGCTAAGACACATCGTTTCCCAGCTTCATGACAAGCGGAAACATACGCACTCCACTGGTCTGGTTCAAAACCGTCTGCTTCTAACTGGAGTTCTCTCACGGATTTCATTCCAAGAACAGTGTCAAAACCATCTGCAGTATCCAATAAGACATGCAGTTCTAATTCTTTTGAATTTCCTACAGCTGCCTTTTCTGCAGCCTGTCCCTGCTCGTTCTGGTCATTCTGCAGCAGATTCTGATCTGCCTTTAAGATCTGAGCAGATTCTGCTTTATGGCAGCCATCGATGTCTCTTCTTCCGCTCTCTCTTCTATATTTTCCAAGTAATTCCTGTTCCAGTTTCTCTAACGCCGTTCTCCGCAGTTCATTCAATGCCTGAACCGGAAGAAAGACATTTCCTACAACAGAAACCTGCAGATCTGTAAACTGAAATGGCGTATTTCCTGTCTTCTGGATCTGCTTTCTTAATTTTTCTTCCGTCATCGGCTGATTCTGGGCGGTCATCACCACCGCACCCTCTGTCTGTACGGTCACAGTCTCCCCATCAGAATCAGTACAAGAAAGCGCCAGGGACACTGGCTTTCCTTCTTCTGCCACCAGACTGCCTGTAATGGACTCTTTTAATTCCGCATTGACATAGGTGGCATCCAGATAATCAAATAATTCCTGATTTCCCTGGCGGAACGCTGGTTTTTCCTTTAAAGCAACCATATCCCGTCCATTATGCTGCACATAATAGCCATCGGTAAAGCCGCCACGGTCAAACAGATCCAAAAGAGTCTTCTTGTCTCTCGGATCTACGTGATATCCTTTTCGTCCGCTCTTCAAATACCGGTCAACATACTTCCGGTAAATGCTGACAACACCTGCTGTATAACGCGGGCTCTTCATACGTCCCTCAATTTTTAAAGAATAAACACCTGCTTCCAAGATGTCCGGAAGAATATCCAGCACGCACAGATCCTTTAAACTCATCACATAGCGCTCATCCCTTGGCTGACAGGAATGACCGTCTTTTCTCACATCATAAGGAAGACGGCACGGCTGGGCGCAGCGTCCACGGTTGCCGCTTCGACCGCCGATCAGACTGCTGAGCAGGCACTGACCGGAATAACAATAACACAAAGCTCCATGAACGAAACTCTCGATCTCCACACCTACTTCCCTATGAATCCGGGCGATTTCCTCCAGAGACAGTTCTCTGGCAGTCACCACACGGCTGGCCCCCATCTTCTTAAGAAGGGATGCGCCTTCCGCCCCAGTGATAGTCATCTGAGTACTGGCATGAATATCCAGATCTGGGAAATGTTCCCGAATATAGGTAAATACACCCATGTCCTGAACAATCACCGCGTCCAATCCCGCCATGTAATAAGGATTTAAGTAGTCAAAAAGACTGTCCAGCTCCTTTTCCTTTACTAATGTATTGACTGTCATATACAGAGACGCCCCATGAAGATGGGCGTAATTGATCGCCTCCAGCATATGATCCTCATCCAGGTTATCCGCATACGCTCTGGCCCCAAACTGGCTGCCGCCGATATAAACCGCATCCGCGCCAGCTGCAATGGCTGCTTTCATGCTTTCAAAGGAACCGGCCGGAGCAAGCACTTCCACCTGTCTTTGTTTCATGATCATTTCCTCCAATATTCTTTCCATCGTCCATGTACATTTTTGCAATCAGAACAAGGTGCACACAGACCTGTCATTCATTATCTATGGCCATTATTTCCAGGGAAAAAGTTCTGACCATTTCCATGGGCAGAGGCTGCGGAAGCTGTCTGAACTGCCTTGATCTTCAACAGCTCTTCCTCTGCCTGTTTCTGCTTCTGCTCTGCCTCCTGAAGCTTCCGCTCCAGATTCTCCATCTTCATCTGCATGGTTACCAGATCATGTTTCAGGCTATAGCTTTCCTTCTCCATGTCATCCCGCTGCTTCTGGCTTTCTTTTGCCTGCTCCGCCGCCTTAAAATAATCATCTGCAATATTCAACTGGATCATTACAGACTGATACTCCTGGCTCTGCTTGCTAAAGCCCTCCTGTGCCTTCAACTGGGCTGTTTTATCATTAATATAGCTGGCAACTTTCTGTAAATACTGCGCTTCCTCCGCGCCTCCCAGCGTATAGATTTTTCCATCAATTAAAACCTGAGCGTAATGTTTCTCATTCATTGGTCAAAACTCTCCTGTCCTGCGAATCAGATACGATTCTTTCTAATTATTCTATAAATTTCCGCAACCATTCAGTCGCTTTGATTTCAACACTGCAAATTGCAGTGGCTTTCCATTTATTCTTTGCTTAGTCCCAGATGCCGGTAAGCCTCTTCCGTCACGGTTCTTCCCCTTGGGGTCCGGTTGATCAGTCCGTTCATCAGAAGATATGGCTCGTACACATCTTCCAAAGTACCGGAATCTTCTCCCAGAGCCGCCGCCAGGGTATCCAGTCCCACCGGGCCGCCGGAAAACTTCTGGATAATGGTATTTAAGATCGCCCGGTCATTGTTATCCAGACCAAGACGGTCTACATCTAAAATATCCAGTGCAAAATCCGCCACCTGCTTGGTGATCACACCGTCATATTTTACCTGGGCAAAATCCCTCACACGCTTTAACAGGCGGTTGGCCAGTCGTGGGGTTCCCCTGGATCTTCTGGCCAGTTCCATGGCGCCTTCTTCTTCAATCTTCACACCAAGAACCTTTGCGGAACGCTGAATGATCACTTTCAGTTCCTGTGGAGTATAGAAATCCAGCTTCTGCACCACGCCAAAACGGTCCCGCAGCGGTGCCGTCAAAAGTCCCACACGGGTGGTAGCGCCTACCAGGGTAAATTTCGGCAGATCCAGTCGGATGGACCGGGCCGCCGAGTCCTTTCCCAGCATGATATCAATGGCGAAATCCTCCATCGCCGGGTAAAGCACCTCCTCCACCTGACGGTTTAGGCGATGGATCTCATCTACAAAAAGCACATCGCCCTCCTGGAGGTTGTTCAGGATCGCCGCCATCTCTCCCGGCTTTTCAATGGCCGGACCGGAGGTGATCTTCATATTAACCCCCATCTCGTTGGCAATAATACCGCAGAGTGTGGTCTTGCCAAGACCTGGAGGTCCGTAAAACAGTACATGATCCAGGCTTTCCCCTCTGGACTTGGCTGCATCTATGTAAATCTTCAATGTGGACTTGATCTTTTCCTGTCCTATGTAATCGTCCAGATATTGCGGACGTAAATGGGGATCGTTCTTCTGATCCTCTTCTGTTAACTCGGTTGTAATAATTCTTCGTTCCATATGATCCGCCTTTCCCGGCACTTTCACAAATATCTAGTCTGATGGTTCTTCCATTTGATTAAAAGAATGACAAATGCCGCAAAGATGCTTTCAGCACATCCTCCGCAGTCATCTGCTCGGTGATCTCCACCTGGCGCACTGCCTTGGTTGCCTCCATCGCGGAATAGCCAAGGGCCGTCAATGCATCCACGGCTTCTTTTCCTGCGTCTGGAAGACCTCCAGTCCGCGCTGGAGCAGTTCCTGCGTCTTCTGGATCTGTCATCAAAATCTCTTCCACGGAAATCTTATCCTTCAGATCCAGGATCAGTCGCTGGGCCGTCTTTAATCCGATTCCCGGTGCCTTGGAGATCGCCTTGGCATCACCAGAGATCACAGCCAATCTTAAATCGTCCGGTCTCATGGCAGACAGCAGACCCAACGCGCCCTTGGGGCCAATTCCATTGACGCCCAAAAGCTGCTTAAACATCTTTAAATCCTGGCGGCTCCGGAAGCCAAACAGGTTCAGGGCGTCCTCCTTCACCTGCAAATAAGTATAAATACGCACCTCTTCTCCCACCGGAGGCAGTTCCTCTAAAAAAGAAAGTGGTACGTGGATCTCGTAACCAATGGAAGAAGCCTCCACAACGATCAGGTCTTCTTCTTTTTCAGCTAAAATTCCCCGTATATATGATATCACTGAACTGGTCCTTTCTATATTATACAATTTTTCTCATATGCCAATACACGCTTTTCCAGCGTGAAAATCATGCAGATCCGCAAAATCCTATGATTCTTGTCTCATTCTATCATACTCTGATACCCTTTTGCAAGAGCAAAAATCGAACATACATTCTGTTTTGAGTTTGACTTCTATTCCTGTATTCGGTATAATGTAATTAATCAGGGTATTACACCCACCGATTCTTGTAATCACAACAGGAGATTTTATGATAACAGTTCAGAAAACCATCTCACTTCCAGACACCTACCCCCTTGAACGGCTGGGACGTCTGGAGGACTTATTATTTTTCGATATTGAAACAACCGGATTTTCCGGCGATTACACCCATCTGTATTTGATCGGATGTACCTATTTTCAGCAAGGTTCCTGGAATCTGATCCAGTGGTTTGCGGATACTGCGGATTCTGAGGCGGAGATCCTGCACTCTTTTTTCCATTTCCTGGAACAATTTAAAACGGTCGTTCATTTCAATGGGGATGGATTCGATATTCCGTACCTGTTAAAGCGGTGCAAAGCATTACATCTGCCTTATGATTTTTCCAGAGTCTCCAGCATTGATATTTATAAAAAAATCAAGCCGTTCCGCAGTCTGCTGAAGTTGGAGCAATTAAAGCAGAAATCCATTGAGCGGTTCCTTGGAATCTACCGAGAGGACCAGTACAATGGCGGACAGCTGATCGACGTCTATAAAATCTATCTTCAGACCCATGAGGATGAGCTGTACGATATGCTGATGCTTCACAACCGGGAAGATCTGGAGGGGATGCCGCTGATTTTACCTATTTTAAACTATCCGGACTTTTTTGAACACCCTTTTCTTTTAAAAAATGAAACGGTTTTGGATGATCGAGTAGTTTTACATCTGGAAAGCCCTGTTTCTCTGCCAGTTTCCTGTGCTTGTCGGACGGATCTGGGGGATTTTTCTGCGGATGGACAAGAGGTCATGCTTGAGATTCCGTTATACCGGGGAATTTTGAAGCATTTTTATGAGGATTATAAGGATTATTATTATCTGATTTATGAGGATACGGCGGTACATAAGAGTATTGGGGAATTTGTGGAGAAATCGGCTAGGAAGAAGGCGACGGCGAAGACCTGTTATGCGAAGAAAGAAGGGGTGTTCTTTCCGTTGGCGGATGTTTGGGACAAGCCGATGTTTCAGGAAGAATATCGTGGAAAGATTATGTTTGGGGAATATACAGCGGGGGTTTTTGAAAGCTCTGAATTCATTGAGAAATATATTAAAAAGATTGTTTTTGCTAAATAATAGTTTGTGGCAAACAGTCCGGCCCCAACAGCAACCAGCTCCCTGCTCAGACGCGTTCTCACTCAGGGAAAAACGCAACGGTACGTAAGCTCGCAAAATACGCGAGCTAAGTACCGGCGATTTTCCATGGTCTGATCAGGGGGCTGGTTGCCGCTGGGACCTACATTGCTGGTAAAATCCAGGTTCTTGTGTGTATCCCTAGCATATTCTATCGACTATTATTTCTGCTATTCTATTTCGCTGCCAGATCTTTAATTACCTCTCCTGCAATGATTAAGCCCGCTACCGACGGTACAAAGGCGGTACTGCCTGGGATGTCACGGCGTTCGGTGCATTTGTGGGCGGCGCCTGGGGGGCAGATGCAGTGGGTGCGGCAGCTGATGGACATGTCCTCGATTGGTCTTGTTGGCTGTTCTTCGGAATAGACCACCTTTAATTTCTTGACGCCACGCTTTTTTAACTCCCGGCGCATGACTCTTGCCAGAGGGCAGACACGGGTTTTGTAGATGTCGGCTACACGGAACTGGGTCGGGTCTAATTTGTTACCGGCTCCCATGGCGCTGATGATCGGGATGTTCATCTCCTGGCATTTCATAACTAAAGAGATCTTGGCGGTCACGGTGTCCACGGCATCTACCACGTAATCGTAGTCGGCAAATGGGAACTCATCGGCATTTTCCGGAAGGAAAAAGCACTTGTGGATCACGACTTCCGCGTTGGGGTTGATCTCCAGGATCCGGTCACGCATCACTTCTGCTTTATATTTGCCAACGGTCTTTCTGGTGGCGATGATCTGGCGGTTTAAGTTAGTTAAGCAGACTTTATCATCGTCTACCAGGTCAAATTTCTGGACGCCGCTGCGGACCAATGCCTCGCAAACATAACCGCCGACACCGCCGATTCCAAAGACCGCAACCCGCGCTCCGGCCAGTTTCTCCATCGCTTCTTTTCCAAATAAAAGTTCTGTTCTTGAGAACTGATTTAACATCTAATTACCTCCGAATCGTTAATAAAACTCTGAACAGGCTGCTCCGTTCACAGATAATACATTTTCATGTATCCCTCACGGATCAGCTAAATTCATACAATATTTCTATGAATTCAAAAGACTGCTTAACAGGTCAACGCAAGCAAGGCGCGCCGACCTGCCAAACAGTCTCAAACGGTGGTATCATACTTCCAGAACGCAGGTTTGTCAATAGCGGAATCTGGTTTTATGATGCTTTACCACAATTCTTTGTACATTTTCTCAACATCAGCCTGAGTAATGTCTCTCTTGGTGTTCTGAGGGCTTCCGCTGTCCATAGCGTCATGAGCCATCTTTTCGATCACACCAAAGAAGGTCTCTTTATCGATGCCGTACTCTTCCAGCGTTGGTGTCTCTAACTCTTTGGTCAGAGCTACCACAGCCTCTAAGAATTTCTCGCTTGCTGCCTTGTCAGAATCCTCTGCCGTTGCAACACCGATGGTTCTTCCTAAAGTTGCAAAACGGTCATAAGCGCCTTCCAGTGCAAAGCCTAAACAAACCTTCATTAACATCGCATTGGATAAACCATGAGCTACATGGAACAGAGCGCCGATTGGACGGCTCATGCCATGGATCAGGGTTACGGATGCGTTGTTGAACGCAATACCTGCCTCTAATGCTGCTACAGACATCTCCACTCTCGCCTCTTCGTTCTTTCCATCGTGGAAAGCCACTGGAAGATATTTGAAGATTCTCTTTACTGCAGACAGAGCGAATGTATCAGACATGGTCTGTGCTTTTCTGGAAGTATAAGCCTCTACGGCGTGGCATAATGCATCCAGTCCGGTTGCTGCTGTGATCTTAGGCGGTGCTGTCATGGTGAACTGTGGATCAATGATTGCCAATGTTGGCATCAGAACCTGTCCCTTTAACAGCATCTTAATGTCTTTCTCTGTATTGGTAATGATAGTAAACTGAGTTGCCTCAGAACCGGTACCTGCTGTGGTTGGAATCGCTACCATCGGTGGTATCTTTACATCGATGACTTTGCCCATGTAATCGTTGATGCTTCCGCCATTCACAACCAGGGAACCGATGGCTTTCATGGAATCGATCGGGCTTCCGCCGCCTAACGCTACCAGGAAATCGCAATGCTCATCCTGATACTGTTTCAGACCTGTGTGGATCATCACATCCGTCGGCTCGCCGGTGATTCCTGCGAAAATGGTGTAGTCTACACCCTGATTTTTCAGAGCAGCCTCTACCTTCGCGCAGTTGCCTAACTGGATCATCACCTGATCGGTAACGATCATTGCTTTCTTGCCAAGGCTTCCCAAAGCAGCCTCAGCCATATCCAAAGCTCCGGAGCCGGTAATAATACGGCCCGGAACGATAAACTCTCTTGCCATAACTTTTCTCCTCCTCGATGAACCAATCCTTAAAACTTCGCGTCATGCAGCCAGGTATATCTCTCATCCTCGCAGCGGTCTGTCTGAAGCCATGGATTGCCATCTAAGTGACGGATCATCCAGCAGGTATACATCTGAAATCCAGGAGCAACGGCCTGTGGATGAAGCTCGCCGCCAGGAATTGCGGAGAAGCTGTTGTTCACACTCTTAAATACCTGATCTCCTACGAAGCTTGCGCCGAATCCTTCTGGACGGTCAAACTTGAATAAATAAGTCTCTGGCTGTGGATGTCTGTGCGGCAGATATCCAGACCAGTTACCTCTGTCGTTTAATACTTCGCCAAGAACCATGTTGGATTCTGGGGAGATATCATGATCGAAAATGGTGTTGACACGGCGTTTTGCCACGTTGCCGAATTTGCCAACGCTGGAGTAACCCCACGGAGCGTCCTCTGGTTTGTAGAGACGGCTTGGGAACTCTTTCTCATTCTTGGTGCACTGAACCAGGATCTCGGTGTCTGCCTCAGCAGTTACAGTGATTTCATGTCCGCCGCATACGTGCAGGGCCCATGGTCCCTCTGTAAAGACATCTTTTCTGCTTGCCTCTGTAGAATTGCCGTCCCAGCCATAGACAACCTTACCAGAAAGCAGTAACACAGCGATCTCCTCGCCCTCTCTGCAGAAAGTTCTCTTCTCGCCTGCCTTCATCCGGTAAACACGGATGTCCATCATCATTGCCTTGTAATCATTATCATAGGTTGTGAGGATCATTTCCCCATCAGCGCTAAATTCTGGATAACCAAATACTTTTCCCATTTTCTATGCCTCTTTTCTTATGATCAAATCATACTCTTGCGATCATCTCGCCGTACTGCTCTTTCTCTTCCTTGATGAATGCACGAACCTCATCCGGTCCTGGAAGAGCGTCGGAACAATTGTTGGCGCGAACCATCATGGAAGCCTCTGCGGAGCCGAACTCCAGGCAGTCGATAATCTGCCAGCCCTGATATAATCCATATAAGAAACCAGAACCGTAGCCATCGCCGCCGCCAAAGCCTTTTCTAGCCTGAACCGGGAATGGCTTGATGCTGAACTTCTGTCCGTCTACAGTATAAGCAGTAGATCCCTGCATACCATGTTTGATTACAACGATCTTTGCATTGTAGCTCTGCCATAAAGCAGCGCTCTCCTCATCGGTCATACCTGGCTTGATCAGCTTCTCAGTCAGATCAAACTCCTCTCTGGAACCCATGATGATATCTGCCTCTTTGGCAATGATGGAATAATAAATAGAAATCTCATCGCTGTTTTTCCAGTTATACTCTCTATAATCAATATCAAAAATAATCTTGGTGTTGTTTCTCTTCGCCAGCATCACTGCTTTAATAGCTGCTTCTCTGGATGGGCTCTCTGCTAAAGCAGTTCCGGAAATCAGGATCGCTTTCGCATTCTTAATATAGTCCTCATGAATATCATCCACAGAAAGCTGTAAATCCGCAATGCAGTTACGATACATCAGAATATGGCTCTCCTTAGAAGAAAGCATCTCCGTAAAGGTCAGTCCAAGCTTCTCCCCATTTGTACACTTGGAAATATTGGAGGTATCAATTCCCTTTTCGTTGAAATAATCAACAACGTACTCTCCAAACTGATCGTCGGATACTTTTCCGATAAAACCGGCTTTTAAGCCATGTTTTGTGACACCGACAGCAATATTCGCCGGTGAACCGCCAACGAACTTCTCAAATACATGAACGTTCTTTAGCGGCTTGAATTCTTCCTTGACCTGATCGTTGTATGCCGGGTTAAAGTCGATTGCAACTCGTCCCAGAAGTACCAGATCCATCGGTCTTTTCTCGTCGAATTCGATGTACTTCATATGTAGTTCCTCCACTTCAGATATGATACAAAAAGTTCCCCTCTAGTTCTTTTTGTTCATTTGCTATCATAGCACCCATTTTTTTCTGATGCAAGCATTTTCGCCGCCTGGTTTCCCAGACGGCGACTTTTCCTAGTAATTTGATTTGAATTATCGGATTTCAATATCTTTCAGCCCGCTTCTGGCCGCTTTTCCCTTAAATCCTTCCATTTCCAGGTTCACGCAGTCCTCTGCGTAAAGAGCCTGTCCAAACTCATCCAGGGCATCTGCAAAGCGAACCTTACAGTTTCTCAAGGTCACGTCATCTGCCCGGCGCATATAGAATCCGGCAGAAGGAATCTCCTCGATCTTCTGTCCATAACCAGGTCTCAGATCATACATGCCTTTCGGCCATTTGCTCTTATTGCGAAGGGTCACTGTCACATTTTCAAATAAAACATCCTCAATGTGATTGCCGTCACTGCCAGACAAGAACACACCATTTTCCGAATCACAGGTAATGTTGCGGAAACGGATACCGGAAATGTGTCCGGATCTGGTCTGTTCATCCCGATCATGGGTGGAAATGGTGATTGGCTCCGCACAGCCCCACCAGCAGTCCGCAAATCGTCTGGTTTCAATGATAATATCGGAAAATGACGCATTTTTCACATGTCCGCCGTCCCGGATCTGAATGGAAATACCGCGATTGGAATCACTGATGGTGCAGTTGCTGACAATCAGATTTTCAAAATCCCCAGTCCCTTCTGTTCCGATCTTGATAGCCGCCGATGTGGATATCAGAGTACAGCCACTGACTACCACATTTTTCGTCGGTCCATATTCCATATTACCAGAAGAACTCTTTAAACAGATGCAGTCATCGGCACAGGTAATATGACAGCCGATAATCCGCACATTGGTGGAGTGATCCGGATCAATTCCATCGGAATTAGCTACATTCAGATCATTTAAGATATGAATGCCAAAGATCAGCACGTCATCACAGCCCGCCGGATGCAGCGTCCAGAACGGCGCGTTCCGAAGCGTCACTCCCGTAAATGCAATGTGGTTGCAATGTTCCACATAAATCAATGTTGGTCTTGGATAAAAATCACCTGTTACATAGTATGGGCTGACCTGCTTTACAAAAGCATAGGCATTGCCGTCCACCACGCCATCGCCAGTAATGGCAATATCATCCGCATCCTTTGCATAAATAAACGCATAAGATGGCTTTAAGGTAACTGGAGTTCCCACCCGATCCACGCCATCATCCCGCTGTCCTGCATTGGGGTGGAAATAGGTATCAATATCGCTGTGAGCTTTCAGCACCGCCCCACGCTCCAAATGTAGTTCCGTATGGGCTTTTAAAATAATGGAGCTGGAATAATAAGTCTTCCCGCTTTCCAGAATCACTCGTCCCCCACCTGCTGCAGCACAGGTATCAATGGCCTTCTGGATCGCTTCTGCATCGTTAGTCTGGCCGTCCCCCACGGCCCCATAATCACATACCCGGTAATCCATAGTTTTCTTCTCCTTTTTATATTTCAGAAAGCACCGATGTCATCACCAGTGCTTTCTTCGTTTTCCTGTCACTTCCAAATCAATTTTATCAGTCAATCACATTGCGGATCTTCGCCGGAGTCCGGTAATTCCAGGTAGAAATCTTGATTCCGCTTCTGCGGCTTGCCGCATGGACGATCTGTCCATTGCCAATATACATGGCAACATGGTTGATGGTTCCCCTGCTGTTGGTATAGAAGATCAGATCGCCTGGACGCATATCACTGGATTTGATCGCTTTTCCTGAATTTGCCTGATCTCTGGAAACTCTTGGAACGCTGATGCCAAAGTTTCTCAGAACCGACTGGGTAAATCCAGAACAGTCCGCTCCGTTGGTCAGGCTGGTTCCTCCCCATACATAAGGATTGCCCACAAATTTCAGTGCGTAGTTGACAATCTTGCTTCGCAGAGAAGCTTGTTGGTTCGCTGTCTCTTCCATCGGCGAGAACTTGATGGCTTCTGTCAGGGCATACTGCACATCTACATTATTATCACGGGTAGAAATGTAAGCCCCATCATTTTCCTCGCCGTCACCGCTGTCTCCCGTATCCAGATCAATCTGTACCCAGCCATCTAACTGCTTAGCCACTGGATACCGCTCCTCCTTGGAAATCTGGGTCCAGATCTTGGAATCTGTGTTAGGCTCCATCCGGACATTTAAACGATCAGTCTTTACAATCGCCATAAGAGATGCCGCCTGGGTTGCCAGATCAATGGCTTCCTGTCCGGTGGCCGTATACTGTGGATCCGAAGTAATATATCCGGTAATGGAACCAGAACGGATCTTGTACCAGCCGTCCAAGGTCTCTAAAATATCTCCTGCCGCTTTGCTTGGCATCTTACCAATGATATTCTTATCTCCTTCATCCGCTGGTGAACTGCGGACATTCAGATAATTGGTTACCTTGGAAATCACCAGATGGTCATAACGGTTGATGGCCATGGCCCTTAAATCCATCTTCACTGCTTCATTTAAGGAAAGCTTCACATCCGCATAATCCGCGGAAATATATCCAGAAGATATCTGGATCCAGCCATCCTCCTGGCCAACCACTGGATATCGCTCACCTTCCAGTGCCTGTCCACTTACATTATCGTCCTTGATCTCTGGAGAAGTTCGGATATTTAAGCTGTCCGCCGTAATCACAGCACGTAAACTTACCTGTTCCAACGCTTCTGCCTTCGCCTCGTCACCAGAAAGTACATATTCGCTGGAAATATAACCTTCTACCTCGCCAGACTGGATGTGATACCAGCCATCCTGCTCATCCAAAATGGTACAGACGGAATTCTCCTGCATCTTGCCAATGATGTCTCCATTGGCTTCCGGCGTTTTCCGCACATTCAGGTAGCCGGATACATGGACGATACCGATATTGCCATAGGCATCCACCACCGCCTGCCGTTCTGCCAAATCTGCTTTCGCCGCTTCTGCCTCCGCAGCAGACTCCGATTCTCTCTGGGATTCCAGCTCTTCCAATGCCTGGGCCGCTGCCTCCGCGTCTGCCTGCTGCTGCGCCCGCTCTGCCCTCCAGCTGGAAAATGTAGCCATCTGCTTTCTTGCAAACAGAACTGCGGCGACTAGAATCATCACCGCAGCAATTCCTGCCAAGCCATAAAACAGATAGGTAATATACGGGTTCTGGTTTCGTTTTCTTCTCGCCTTATTCAAAGACGACATATAATCTTTCTTGTTAAACATCAAAAACTCCCATCTATCAGGAACCAGTCATCTGCTAGTCCAGATATCCTTTTAACTGCAGATACTTTCTCACCAGTTCCATGGCCTCATCGACTGTGAGGGCGGAAGTGTTGATCGGCAAATCATAATTCGCCATATCTTCCCATTCTTTTCCGGTGTAATACTTATAATAGTCACGGCGTTCCTTGCTGATCCGGTTTACCCGGCGCAGAGCCTCTCTCGCGTCAACCTTATCTACCTCTTCCACACGGCGGATACAGGAGCTTAAGTCGCAGTAAACAAATAATTTCACCAGATTTTCCTGATTTGCAGCGTCCAGGACAAAATCGGCGCAGCGTCCCATGATGATACAAGACTGGTTCGCCGCTACCTGCCGGATGGCTTTCGCCTGGAAACGGAACAAATTCTCCGGGGAAGTAATATCATCATCCAGAGACGGCTCATCCAGACTGCTCTTTAACCCGCCGATGGCGCGGAAAAACAAGTTATTGCCCGCTTTTTCATCATTCAGGCGGAACAGCTGCTCGCCAATGGCGCTCTCCTCAGATGCCATCTTCAAGATCTCTTCATTATAATAAGGAATCCCCAGTTCTTCTGATAATCGCTGACCCATAATCCGGCCGCCGCTTCCGTACAGACGATCAATGGTGATTACTACATTCTTTTTTAACATAAAAATCAGCCTCCTTTTCAGGTTCTGTTTGTATTTTTCTTATATATCTATTATAATGGTTCTGATTCGTTGTGTAAAGAAAGAATTACAACCCACAAACCAGTACATATAGGAGGTTTTACCTATGAATCTTATTTTACCAGAGAACTATGATCCACGCCTGGATGTCCGCCAGACCCAGGAGGCGATCAAATACATCCGCGATACATTCCAGAAGGAATTCGGAAAGGAAATGAATCTGGAGCGAATTTCCGCCCCTCTCTTCGTAGAGAAAAGCAGCGGATTAAATGACAACTTAAACGGAGTGGAGCGCCCAGTTTCCTTCGACATGGCCGCTATCCCTGGCGAGACCATCGAAGTCGTCCACTCTCTTGCCAAATGGAAACGTATGGCGCTTCATCAATACGGCTTCCAGCCAGGCGAAGGACTTTACACCAACATGAACGCCATCCGCCGCGATGAGGAGTTAGATAACCTTCACTCCTGCTACGTGGATCAGTGGGACTGGGAGAAAGTCATCACCAAAGAGCAGAGAACCGTAGAAACCCTGGAAGATACCGTCCGCACCATTTTCAAGATCATCAAACATATGGAACATGAGGTATGGTACAAGTACCCACAGGCGGTAAAACGACTGCCAGATGACATTTTCTTCATCACCTCCCAGGAGCTGGAGGACATGTATCCGGAATGCACACCAAAGGAACGGGAAAATAAAATCACCAAGGAACACGGCTGTGTTTTCTTAATGCAGATCGGTGATAAATTAGCCAGCGGTGAGCCACATGACGGCAGAGCCCCGGACTACGATGACTGGAAATTAAACGGCGACATCCTTTTCTGGTTCGACACCTTAAATTGCGCTCTGGAAATCTCCAGCATGGGTATCCGTGTTGATGAGGATTCCCTGGCAGAGCAGTTAAAGAAAGCCGGATGCGAAGAACGCCGGGAGCTGCCTTACCACAAGATGCTTCTGAACAAAGAGCTTCCATACACCATCGGCGGCGGTATCGGACAGTCCCGTCTGTGCATGCTGTTATTGGATCGTGCCCACATCGGCGAGGTGCAGGCAAGCATCTGGCCAGAAGAGATGAAACAGGTATGTAAGGAGCATAAGATCATTCTGCTGTAATTTTTATAGCAGATGATTCCAACGAATTTTCTTATTATGCAAAAGAAAGGCGTTTGTTTCGTGACATGAAACTGACGCCTTTTTCTTTCACCCTAAACACGATTTCATTCATACACAGTACTCCCACTAATCATGTAGGTTCATTTGTTGCTTTACATAATTATTTTATGTGAACTTTTCGGAGTATTTT
>CAKRWX010000013.1 GCA_934418055.1 uncultured Lachnospiraceae bacterium | reverse complement strand
GCTGTATGTAGAGCATTGGTCCCGGATCAAGGTCAATAGCACGTCCCATCATATTTAGCTCGATCTCCGACTTGCCAACCTGTGCAGATGCCATAATAACGATCTGCCAGACCCCCGGCTGGGTAAATGCATCCATGATCTCGCGCTGGTAGGGCGCTCTGTCTGTTCTCCACGCTCCGGGCTCAGCACTGGATTCCGATACCAGTACACGGTTCTGATCCGCCCACTCTGATACAGTCTGTATCTTCGGCGGCTGGAACATGGAATAGGTATATCGGGCAAGTTCTGATAGAGCACTCATCCGCTACACCTCCTCACTGCCCTCCTCTTCGCTTTCCCCGTTCTTCTCTGCCGCATAATCCGGAAGCGGCGTATCTGCAATTGCTTCCAGCACTTTTCGGATCTCAGTGTCAATGATGCTGGATATCACTTCCACGTTATCCAGCATCTGCAGCATAGGGGCTACCTTTTCCGGGAGATGGATCAGGTTCTGGGTGACAGTATTGGCAATATCTCCCCACAACTTCCGGGCGTCCTGCACATCAATCAACTGTCCCCGGATTCTGGCAACTTCCAGTTCCGTCTTCTGGGTCTTAATGACTTCATGCTTCGCCTTAACCATGTCCAGATCAAGGTTGTCACAAGTCTCACTTGCCACATTGTATTCCACCCATTTTTGTACAAAAATAGCGAGGTCGTATTTGCCTCCCTCGCTTTGCACAAACAGCTTCTTGCCTTCTGGCAGGTCTCTGTCAATATCATGTAGTCTCCTGTATGAGTAACCAGCCACTTCAGCCAGTTGCTTCTTAGTCATTGAGTATCCCATTACTTCACCTTCATCAGACGCATAAGCTCATGCTCTGTACGCTTCTCCATGTAGTTTAAGATCTCTTTCTGGATCTCTGGTCTGGATCTGGTTGCTGCCATCTGTGGCACCGCAATACCTTCAATCTTCCGGATTGGTAATCTTGCTTTGGTTTCCCTGGTAAATGCCAAGCCGTTCAGCTTCGGAGCATCAAAGTTTCGGAACGGTGGGAAGCCTCCGTAACTTGCTGCTCTCTCCGGAAGTGTACTCTGTCCGGATTTCACGATTTTCGCCTTTACCCTGTATTTACGGTTCCTTCTCGCTACCGCCCAGCCATGAGCACCGCCAGATGCTTTGTACGTCTGCCCGATGGTCTTTCTGGATCCCTGAATCGGTATAATGCAACCAACTCCTCCTAATCCTCCGGACGTCATTCTGGCATTCTTGATATCAGCCTGTACCACACCTGCCGGGATCTCATACTCTTTTCGCACCTCAGTTTTGACAACCTTTCTGACGTGTGCTCCGGTTCTGCTAAAAACCCTGTACATAGTCTGCTCAACCTTTTCCTGTGTTGTCACAGCTTTCAATCTGTTAATGGTATCCTTCAGATCGGATGCGTCAATTTCAATTTGAATCGGTTGACCCATATTTCACCCTCTTTCATTTTCGGGCACAAAAATAGCGGGCAACTGTAATAGCTGTCCGCTTACCTATCTATCCATCTCTCGCAATGATATCACTTTAGCACATGTCACTTGTCATTTCAACACATTTTTTGATTTTCTCTTAAAATGTACTTTTCTTTCCAATCTACATGTTTCATGCTTGACGCTTCTTCCACCGCTTTTTTGGCTGCCTCAAATGATCTTCTGGTCATATTCAACTCCTGCCGGATCTCTGAATAAGGTCGGTTCATGACATACATCATCACAACAAAAGTCTTCATCTTTGGATTCTTGATATTATCCAGTATCTTCTGAGCTTCCCGCATATCTGCTACATATCCCATACAGGCCTCTTCGTGCTCTGCATCTAATCCAGCCAGTTCCGCAAATGTCTCGTCCATTCCCTTTGGACTCCCACCGCCTCCACGGCCATTACTGATCTGCTGTGTGATGTGGTACAATCTGCCTTCCTGCCAGGCTCTCCGTTCTTCCAGGTTCGTAATATCACGCATTGTGCACCAGACATTATTTAATGCAATAATGTCTGTATTATTGATTACTGTGGCATCTTCTGTAAATCTCTGCTTGTCCATATACCATGCCCTCCTGTCAAAAGCGCAAGCGCTCGCGCTTTTCTAATTCTGCATTCCTTTTTTCAGTCCGCACATGGTGCAGACACCTTTTGCGCCCTGTACTTCTGCCAGTGCGGCTAGAGGCGTTCTCCAGCATTCTGCTCCGCAGTCCGGGCAACGTGTCAGCTGCCATCCCTCTTTTCCTTCCGGCACGTTTGTCCGGCATGGCATAAAATAGTACCCGCCTCTGTCATTGATTGATCTTGGTGATATTGCAACTCTCATAATATTCTACTCCTGTCTGTCCATAAAATCAAATATACTGATCTGTGATCTGGATTCTTCTCCCGGTACCGCTTTGTCCCAACTCTTTTTCGCATAATACGGGCCTTGTACATAACTCATGGTGCCGTTTTTCTGCTTCACATATCCGCTACGCATCCTGCCGCCATGTTCACCCAGACCGTAAGGTGGATCTACTATAGCAAGGTCAAAATAATTATTGGGGTAATCCAGCAGATGCTTCATGCAGTCGTCACAGAGGAATTCACTCATGCTTTATCCCTCCATGCTGCACAATATTTATTGCTTCCCGATAAGCTTTTTCCACCCCTTGATAACGTACTTTTTGTTCCGTTGAAATCTGTCCTTTACTCATATCTGCTATTCTATCCGCATGATACTGAAGTGGTTGAATAACTTCTTCCAGATCATATGCAACTGGCTGCGCTTCAATCAATGGAATAATATCTTTTGCAATTTCCATGGTGCTTCGTGGTGTGCGGATCCTCTTTTTCAATTCCTCTATTAGTGCATTTGCGTCAATCAGTCTTACCTTTTTCTCATCCACTTTCTCTACCTCTCTCTTTCGTCTTGGTCTGGAGTTGGTTTTCCCTGCACTTTCCGGTATTCTGTCATCCAATGCCTTGATTGCACACTCGTAAGCTCTTGCAAGGTATCTCGGCTGTCGTTTCTGTATCAGTTCTTCTTTCAGGATATCTCTTGCTTCCTTATCATCCACGGTATCACCTCATCATTCTTCCACCTGTCCGGATTCTTCCAGCCACTTTTCGATGCATGGAAGGCAGATATAGCAACTACACCATCCGTTGCCCTCAATAATTTCCTGCTGCCGTAATGCCTTCGTTCCTTCCAGGATCTGCCTCTCGCATACGGAACACATATGTTTCTTTCTGACTTTTACAATCTTCTCAGAGAAGTTGCTCTCTGATCCGTCCATATCTTCTGAAAAGATCTGGCTGTCAATATACATCTCTTCCGGATATTTCATTTCTGGCTCCTTTCCCTTTGCAAAATTTGCACTTGTCGCAGTCTCTTTTCAATACCATCAGTTCACCCGCTATTACACGCCCATACGGGCAGTTTGGTTGTACATTCACAACCACCTGCCCGATAGACCGCGCATATTTACAACTCTTATATTTTTCCACTTCATCCATCACCGTCCGGTCTCTTGCATGGTACAAATTCAATCACCCAGACCCACGGGTTTGCCTCCCAGCCATATTTTTCCATATCAGCTTTTTTTATTGTTGAATCCCATATCTTTTCGAATCTCTCAATTGCTGTGTGGTACCATTTTTCTTGCCACCCCACATTTTTACCATTTCTGAGATTTGCGCCTTCTTTTTTGGCTTCGTCCACTGTGATCTCCTGCAAACGTTCCGCTCTCACGCCTGTAACTCTCAGCCAGATACGGGCAGCTTCTTTCGGCATGTGAATAGATGGGTACCATTTGTCAAACGGCTGTTCTGCATCTGCGAATGACGCTTTGTATGCGTAACAACCATGCTCTTTTTTGTTTGTATTGTAGATCCTATTAGCTTCTTTGTCCGTGCATCCATCTCCTGTGTCCATTCCACAATCCCAACACGGAAACCAACACCATATTTCACGAACATATAGGATATCTCCTATCCGGTAAGGCGGTTCTTTCTCGATAAAAGGCAACAACTGATACCATGATGTTCCATCGGGTCTTTTTCCATGTGTTTCCCCTTCAATGTCCTGTTGTATTTCTGTCAAGTAAGTTCCGTATTTGTCTGTTCGTATTTTTAATTCCGTATTACTGTATTTGCATTTTACAATTCTTCTGGTGCAACATTTTTCTCCACTTAATATTGCTTGCACCATCTCTGTGTTGAACAATATTGGCAATACTCTTTTCATCTTCTTATTTTCCGCTCCTTAACATGCAAAATAATAATTCTGTCATAGATCTCCGTCTTGGTCCTTGATTACAGTTCCTTATAACCGCCAGTTTCCATCTCTTATCTGCATCCAATGCTGATGGTTTTTCGAATTCGTCAGTTAATTCTGACCATTGTGGAACTGCAACCATAATTCCGTAATAATTCGATGATTCTGGATAATATTCATACATATAGTTAGCGAATTTGCCGCTTCTGATATCTGGCAAAATATCTTTGTAACACTGCATTGTGGTAACTATGTAATTTTTTTCGCCAAGGAAATTCAAGCCATGCATAATAATTATTTCCCTTCTTGATTTGAAACTTAGATTTCAAGTCCTTTTTTCCATGCATTTTTCTGCAAATTCACTCGAATTATTTCCAACAATCTTTCTATAAATATGATTCCAATCAGTATTCCCAAATGCTATTTTTATATCGCTTTCAAGATATGTATTAAATGTATCTGCTTCATCTTTACTTAAAACACAATCTTTATCATCACAAGCATTATTAAGTTGTAGCAATAATTCCAATTCTGCAATTTCTGTTTTCAATTTTTTCATATATAATAATATATTGATAGCATTATCTTCATATTTTGACTGATCAATATTCTTTATATCAACTTTAAAATATTCTTGTTGATTTTTTAAATCTTGTTTTTTAGCAGCTAATCGCTGTTCTAACACTTCTTTCATGTTATCATCCCTTTCTAATTCCCACTATAAACATCTTCTTTACAGCTTTTTACTTCATAGCAAGTGAAGATGCCTTTCTCGATTCCGGAAATTGAGCACTGATTAGCTGGGGAGAACTACATATAATCAACTCTCCTCGCTTTTGCATGCCACGGATCAATACTTACTTCTTTCGCCCAGTGCTTTCCAGTCCCACTCAATCTATCAATTTCAAGCAGATTGCTTAAAAACTGTGTTATTTCTGATCTGTTCATTTCTTTTCACAATTTAACAACTCTGGATTATCGAAAATATTTCCTACAACTTTCATATTGCATTGATCAATATAAGCGCCGGTTAAAGGCATTGAATAGCAAAATGGTGCGCATTTACTGAGCGCATCAGTTGGTATTACTTCGTAATGCCATCCGATCACATCATCTATCTCTTCCTCTATTTCCATGTCTATCACAGTAAACTCACCAAATACCGCTTTCACAAGATCTAAAGGATTGTCATGGCACATCAAAATATCATTCTCAAAAATCAGTTTTCCATTTTTATCTTTCAAACCGGAACATTTACAGATAGTTGATTCTTCAACAGATCCGCCACGTCCTTTCTGAGCGCCACTAAAAATATCCGCTGTACTACTAGCAGGTTTTACAGTCCATACCACTCCACTGATTGATGAAAAAGCACCTAAATAGCCAACATACCATTTGCCGTTCCGATCATTTTTTCCTCTGTACCATCGACTTTCCAGTTTTTCCATTTTTACACCACCTTCATGAATTTATCCATGAAATTCTTCACCCATTGTTTGGCTTTTTTGCATGGATGTTCTTTTTCGTATTGTTCAATTCTTTGTTCCAGTTCTTTGATCTGCTCACGTGTCGTACACGGATAGTTGTCCGGTTCGAAACATCTTGTTATCGATCCGCTGTCCTGGTTCATTTCCGGACAGGTTCTTATCACTTTTTTCATATGCTTCAGCATTGCTTTTTCGCTCTTCATATTCTCTTCGGTAATAGGATGCAGGCCACGCATCACGAAGTATGCGCATTGTGTGCACGTCTTTTTCTCTGACATTTTTAGGCTACCTTCTTTCCAGTTACTAAATCCAGCTTTACTTCATCTTTGAATATCTGAAGAATGATATCATCCGTCAGATATGGCTTTTTACTTCTCGGTTGGACTTTGATATAGCAGTCCATATCGTTTTCGATCTTTTTCAGTATCTGTCCGATCTGGTTATTAGATATCTTAAATTCTTCCTTCAGGATAATGGCTGCCATCATTACATGAACTAAAATAGCTGCCTCAATATAATTCAACACGTTCACGCAGGAATATGGCTTTATTAATGCCAGCTTCTTGCTGACCGGGATGCTTTTCGTCCACTCGTATGCCGGTATCTTTTTCTTCCTGCAGTAGTTCAGCATCTCATCTGTGCTCACTTTCCCATCTGACCAGGATTCTTTCAATTCCTTCATGGATTCGAAAAATTTCCGAAGTCTTTTCTCTTTAAATCCCAGTACATCCAAGAGTTCCAGATAAACCATGTACTGCATGTGCGTTGACAGGCACATGATTGCCTTATCCTCTTTCTCTTCTTTCGTTGCTCTTACCTTAACGAAATCAAACGTATGATCTTTTTTTCTCAATTTATTGCTCATTGCATTTTCCTTTCTCTTATCATTCCAAATCATCAAATTCTTTTTGATATTCTTCTGCTTTACTTTTCATCCATTCAATCAGTTCTTGCTCGAATCTTTCCGAAAAATAAGCACCTGTATACTGGCTAGTAATAATAGTAGGATGCGCATGTTCTTTTTCTACGGTTCCAATCACAGTGTTAATTTGAGTGACATCACTCCTCAAACTAAATGCTTTTTCAAATGTTTTTATATTCATCTTCGTGCCTGCCTCCCGCTTTCTACTGTCACCCACTCAATTTTCCGAAGCCTGGCGCTCATGATCTTTCCGACCTGCACCAGCTTCATATCTCTGATGCTGTATTTTTCTGTGCAGTATTCTTTGATTCTCATCGTTGGTACCGGTTTAAAAAATACCTCGAAAATGTCCTCTGGCATATCTTCCTCAGGATCTCGATACATACCGTAACTTTCGATCAGCTTCTTATCTCTGATTGGTTCAAATACCGCAACAACATCCATATCCACTACTCCCGTCAGATATTCTATCCGGTCTTCCGGTTTCACCGAATCATCAAAGAAACAAAATCCTTTCGATCCACACTTATTTATCCCAGCGCTCCATTCCACATTGTTTTCCATTGTTTTTCCATCTGCATAATTTCGCATTTCCCGTATTGACATAAATCTCACATATCTCATAGCATCACCTGGCTTTCATAGTATTTCGGCAGATACATCCAGGCATTTACATACAGATCATGCTGCAAAAAACTGTCATCTTCATCTCCGATCCGGAACGCGCCACCGTCGTCATCATCTACCGTGTATCTTCCGACCATTGCCATACTGAAATTTTCAAACGATACCAGAATGTATCTGTCCGGATCCGGTAACTGTTCTTCTACTGGTATCCACTCCAGAATCTTCCCCTGTTCGCTCATCTGTCTGTATTTCATCAGTTCTTCCAGGTACTCTGCAACCTGCTTATGTTCCCAGTATTCTTTACTCAGGTTCGTTAATGGTTCTCGGTAAAGGAACTCCATATTAACTTTCTTTTCATAACCTTCTATTTTTCTTTCGCAATGCTCAATGATTTCCTGTATTGTCAGTCTCTCCATTATCTTTCCTCCTGCAATAGCTCGCATTAATCGCACTTCACATTTTTGTTATTTTCTCGGATGCTCATTTCCAACCCGGTTTCTTCTTTCAGGCTGTCGATCTGATCCTGCCAGGAACAGTAGTCTTTTATCATGCATTCGCATTTCTGTTCAAACCGCTGTATGAAGCGCTGCAGTCTCTTGGCCCCAAAATCAAACTCATCCCTGAGTGTGCTGGATACCATAATCTTCATGGTATCGAACATATTTGCTTTCACATTGTCCGTGAACTTGTTTATGGTTTTCTGCGAGACGCCAAGCGGTACTTCATACCGGCACCGGAAATTGATCTCTTTTTCCAGTGCCTCTATGCCGTCTTTTTTTGCAATCTTCAGCGCATACTGCATACCGGATATACGCCATTCATCTTCCTTACTCAGCTTCATTACTTACATCCTCCTGCTCTTCAGATTTTTCATTGCCAGATCGAATGCCATCAGATATAATTCAATAATCCCTGTACTCTCTTTGCCAAGGTCTCCTACCCACTCAAAGGAATCCCTGAATACATTATCTATTTTCTCTATTCCTCCATATCCGATCCCTGTATCCTCGAAATCCCACATAACATCGTCTATGAATTCATCTACACTGTCATATCCGGAACTCATAATTTGGTCTTCTATTTCTTCCCGCTCAATCCTCTCCAGCAGTTCCTGTCTGGCTTTCTCATCCTCATACACGTACTGTCTTCTGCTCATGCAGTCGATCTTTTCTGAGAAATATTCCGGATTTCCCAGAAAATCTGCAAACTCAGCAAAACACATATTGTTATAATTGGTGGCCGTCAGCTCGCCCAGGTCTCCGGATATATGCAGACGGCAATAATCTTCCTCAAACAAAAACCGAATTCTGTACTCACAGGACTTGGGATTCTTATAATCTAGGATCTTAATATTGCCGTAATCCGTGGACTTTGCCACATGATTCTTGAATTTTCCCTTCGCTCTCTCCAGATTAATCATGGTTTTCTCCCTCCTCCTTGATCGTAAACCCATTCTTTTTTGCATCCTCGATCAGCTTCCGAGTCTCTTCCCGGTATTGTTCCGTGTTCTCCACTACCGCATAAGTAACTTTCGTTCCGCTGGTTTTCGGTTTATTTGCTCTGACCATGTAAGCACATTTCTTCTCCAAGTTGCTGACCCTGAGAAGGATCAACGCCTGATCGTAGAATTTCCGGTTGGTCTCATACATTTTTTTGTTCAGGTACCGATAGTTCATCTGGTACTTGATGACTCTCATTTCTCCCATTTTTCTTTTTTCCTCCTGCATTCCAGCAATGTCAGTCTGACAGATTCCCATTCATCCAGCAGCTTCCGGTCCTGATGGTTATTCAGTATCACGTCCACTTTTTGTACCAGGTACAGCTTGCCTGCCCGGTGTCCCAGTGCAGCCGCCTGCTGGATACTGGACTTGCTTAATCCGGTAAGCCTGCAAGCTTCCTGTATGGTCACGCCATCCGTCAGAATCTGGCCGTCCGGTGCCTGGATCTGGTAGATCCCCGCACGTCCTTTCAGTTCTTCGCTCATTATGGTTCCCCCGTATTCAGTTTTCTGACTGATTCTCTCTCACGCTCTGCATAGCTGCTCCCAGTATCGACGGATTCAGCATCTCTTTCTGGCAACGTTTACAGGAAAAGATCTGATGCAGGCCACAGTTATTCCGATCCGCTTCTGTGCATATTCCCTTGCAGACATGCTCCCAGATGTCATCCATGATCTGATATTCGTCTTCGTACCCATCCCCGCCATAGATATCACTCCATGCATTCAGCATGGCGTCACAGTGGATATGCCGGTTCATGGTCTCCCACTTTCCTTCCGTGTTGATCTTCTCCTGTACATACTGGCATCCTGGCTTGATCTTCCTTCCGCACAAATGGCAGTAATGCACTTTCCTTGCAATCATTTCTTTCTGGCTCATTTTCTTCTCCTTCCTCACTGGTATGACGCAAGCTCCGGCATGTCATGCCGTACCTCTGCCCGGTAGTGCGCATCCATGGTTGCCGGTGCATTGAACAGGGCTGTCAGCAGATACTTCTTGACGTTGCTGATCTTGGTGCTGTTCCGGTTGAAACATTCCAGAACATACAGGATGTGCCTGCAGTTTAGTTTCTGGAATCGTTGCAGCACCAAATCTGTCGGATATGTATTCCGGGCTATCGTAATCTCTTTCGCACCGGAAAATGTGATTTCCTGCATCAGACTGACGATCCCGTCAATCAGTGCCTGATCCTCCGGGCGCATTGCCAGAAGATCTTCGTAGTCGATCCTCTCCCGAATCATGTTTTCCTGGAACTGTATGCCGGATGCCGCATCGTTATCCTGATCCAATTCCATTCCGGTACCTGATCGGATCAGATCAGATGGGATTGTGTTTGTATTTATATTTTTGTTTTTTGTATTATTAATATATATATTATTTATATAGGGCTGATCGGGTGCATTTTCGCAGTCGATACCGACGTGAACGGGTACACTATCGCCTACACTATCACCTACAGTATCGGGTGCATTTTCACAGTCGATACCGCTTTTTTTAGCCTTAACGGGTGCATTTTCGCAACCGATAGGACGAACGGGTGCGATTTTGTACCCGTTGCGGGCGAGATAAAAAATCCGGTATTCTGGATCAGACTTTTTTCCATTGCCCTTCTTAAAATCCAGAAGCCCCTTTTGTTTTAGACTGTTCTTGGTGTCACGGATTGCCCGTTCACCGAAGCCCGTAAGAGCCGCCATCTCTGAGTTACTGACTGGGAAATAATCATCGGGCCACTCGTAGTTTTCTGCCTGCTGTGCCATTGCATTTGCGCAGTGGAACAGCGCAATATAAAACATACGCTCGTAGCTTGTCAGTTTATTTCGTTTTGAGAACTCGATAAACAACTCGAACGACTTTATAAAATTAACCTGACTCATGGGTGGTACTGCCTTTCCTGTTATCGGTATTCTTTGCCTGTGAGGCGGTCACGCAACGTGATTCTGCCAACCACCTCGAATCCTGCCAAGGCAGCCACTTCTTTCATAATGGGTATCAGACTGTTAATGGCTGCCTGACGCTGTTCTTCTCTTCGTTGTTTTTCCTTCTGCATGTTCCTGTGAGCGGCGCCTGCGGTCGGATCTGGATAACCTTCCCCGTTGCGGTCCATTCTGTCTGCTTGATTCATTCGCCCGTTTCCTTTCGTTTTCGTATTCCTGATATATCCTGCACTTTTTACAGATTTCCTCATCGTCATCGGTATAAATGCATCTTTCCCACGTCAGAGTGCAGATCGGTCTGGATAGATCTGTCTTCCCCAATTCACCGCACATATGAGCAATCATCCAGAGAACTGCACCAATCATAATGAGCATAAGAATCACAACAAAACCTACGCAAGCGTACCCGATCACGTTCACAACCAGCGCCCCGAATTCTGTCAATTCCATCAGCTTCCCTCCATGCGGTTTCTGGCATCCTTCACTACGTCCCGTACCACCAGCGCATCATTCCACATGCTGATCTGGGACAGGGCAACGTTGTATTCATGCTTCGGGATCTCCCGGATACTGCTAATCCCGTACCGGGACAGCACTGCCTTCCTGATCTGGTTCCCCAATTTGGTTACCGCTTTCTTATCATCAATCTCCCGTTTATCCAATAACTCACGGGACCGCGAACGGATTGCATCATTCAGATAGGTCACCTGTTTACTGCTGACCGGTGTCTGAAGACGGATCTGTTTCTCCAGTGCTTCCAGACGGTCATTCTGGATGGACTGAGCGCTGCTCAACTGCTCCAGTGCCGCTGTATTGTTCTCCAAAAGCTGCCCCACCGTCTGCATCACCGGGCGCATCAACTCTGCCACGATCTGCCCCAGACTATCCAGCGGTACCACCGGTACCTGTCCGGTCTGCTCCGCTACCTGTGTTTCTTCCGGTACCGCCGGTTCTTCTTTCAGTATCTCTTCTGGCTCTGACAGAATCTGACCTATCTTTGTATATTTGAGCTTTTTACGGTCTGTTGGAATCCCGTACACTTAGATCACCTCCCCATCGACAATGGCGCTGTCCAGTGCTTTCCGACTGCCTGCCGCCCAGCTTTCAATCGTCCGAAGCAGTTCGTCATACTCATGCTTATCATTGTCACTCATCCCGGAAAAGGTAGCCGCCATATGTGGCATCCGGGCGCACGTCCCGATAAAAGAGCGTACTGCCGATCCGAACGCATCCGGCGTGAGCTGATCCAGCGGTACCCGCTCTGCATCACCCTTGGCAATGCTGCTCTTTACATTCAGCAATTCTTCCTGTGCCCGGTCATAATCTGCCTGCTGTTCTTCAATGATCTCGTCACGCTCCCGTATATCCTGCTCTAACTGTCGCTTCTCCTGTGCTAGCTTCTCTTTTTCGGTATTGCTTTTCTCCCAGAGATCCTTGTACGCTTTTTCGCTGACACGTGAATCCGACTGTACTGCTCTGACCTTACTCTGCAGTTCCTGCACCTGCTTTTCTGCTGCTTCTTTCTCCGCTTTGACCTGGTTGATTTCGCCCTGTACCTGATCCCGTACTTCTTTAATCAGCTTGTCCTTCTGCTTCTGGATAGCTTCATCTAGTTCTCTGGTGGACATGGTTGCTACATCATTCTCTTGAAACAGTTCTTCACGTTCCTCTTCGGATAACGGAAGCAGCTTCAGTGTCTTGGTTGTACCAAGCTGTGCGATCTGCGGATCCAGACCGAACTTGGAATACGCCTGCATGTACTGCTGTGCGGCTCGCTTGGACATATTTGTATTTACCTTGATCCAGTTCTCCCACTCTCCGTGTGGTACCAGAGGTTTCGCTTCAGTCAGCACCCGTCCAAGCTGTAACAGGTTCATCCGGGCACTCTGGACAAACATCTGTGCCTGTACTGCCAGACTGTCCAGCGTAGACAGCTCACCTGCACTTGTGTTACTTACTTCATTCATTTCACTTCTCCTTTTCTGCAATCTGCATCTTATCTTCTGTATTTACCATGGTTCACGATGCCTTCTGGCATCCTCCCATGTAGGGAACCGCTTATACCGCTTGTAGTACTGATTCTGGTAATATAAGCTGTCCCGGTTATGAGGCAGCATTGGACTGTGCATTGTCCCGCACACCCGGCACGCTCCCCGAACATACGGGATAATCTTCACATTTCCAATATCCATACTTGTCTCCTTTTTACATTGCTATTCCTTCAATCTCCGCGAATCTCTTCGCATTGATGAAGTAAACCCATCTGTTTGCAGAGGTGTGTATCCCGTAGCCCCACGGGAATACCCCCTGCTGCAGTCCCTTCCGCACAGTCTCATGGTTGATGCCAAGCATCTGCGCAGCTGTCTCTACATCCAGCCGTGGGATGGTGGGAACTTCCATGTTCTTTCGTGGAATGGCTGCTTTTTTCTCTTTTTGTAAAAAATATTCCGGATCAAGACCGAGGGACACAGCCATGTCCTTCATGGTCTCTTCCGTCGGGATCTGCTTACCGGACAGGTACTGGCATACCGATCCTTTGCTTCTCCCGGTCATCTCGCACAATCTTGCCTGATTCAGTCCAAGATCCTGCATTACTGTCTTCAGCTTCTCCGAAAATGTCACGTTGCTCATTATCACATCACCTTCCTATGACGTCCCGCTTTACTTTCCAGATCTCTTCTGGTATCATAAAGACAGGGTTTGTACATTACAGACCTACTTGCAATCTGCCGGAGCGAATGGCCCTTGAAAAATCATTCGCTCCTTTTTTCTTCCACAAATGCATTTAAAATATCTCCAATATAGTCATATTTTTCTTTTAATACTTCCGCTGTACACACGCCCGGCACGCTGTTCACTAATTTATTCTTTTCATCGAATTCCCGCAATCTTACTGCCAGCTTCATTACTTTTGCTACTCCGATTGCTTCCGGGGATATCTGACGATCGGGTGTAGTCCGGCTGAGCATTATCCCGGTTGCTCGTGCCAGATAACGATCCCAACAACAGTTCAGGTCTCTTGCATCCCACACTTTCTCTGCGTCTTCAATAAATTCTTTCTTGGTCATTTCTGTAATTATCTTTTTTGTTTTCGCCAATTCTTCTACCCCCAGACTTCCAAATTTTGCTATTGTCTTTTCAAGAGCGTCAATATCAGTGTCCATTTTCTGTCACGCCTCCAATATATCCTTGATATACTTATATTGGTCATCGAGCTTGTATTCAGTTTTTCCATCTGCTTTTATTGCACTGTTAAATTCTCGTATCCTGACAGCTAGCTTTAATACTTTAGCTGCTCCTACTGCCTCTGCATGAATGCGCAAATCAGGAGTTTTCTTCGTTGTCATCCATAATATTGCTCTGACTAAATATGGCTCATAAATGTCATACTCACGATCATCCCACTCCTTTAGTGCCTCATCGATGAACTTTTTTCGATTTAATCTTGGTTTATCTGCCGGAAGTATGCCTTCGGCCTGTAATAACTTTTTTGTTTCAGCCTTCAGTTTCTTCTCTTTGATGGTCATTCTCTTTGCCATGTCCGCTCTCCTCCGCCATACGTTTAAATTCTTCTACGGTCGCTTTCTCGTATGAGAAATGTATTACCACTTCGACAAGATCTGGTTCATAGTTTTTATTCATTTTCCACCACCTGTTCTATTGTGCATACGCTCGTTACCGTCCCACGGTTCAGTTAGCATCTATACGCAAATTGGAAATGATCCATCAGCAGGCGTATAAGCGTCTGTGCTTCTTCCCTATGGAGGGTGATATGGTCTGTTCCGTTCATGGGGAAGATATTCAAGCCATCGGTCTGCGGATCCTCTTCTATTGCAAACATGAGTTCTTTTTCTATTCCTTCCGAAATATCTATTTTTGTGCTTTTTTCTAACTCTATAGGATTAATTTCTATTGTCCTTCCCATTCACCTTCTCCTTTTTCTTTCAGTTCCTGTTCCATTTCTTCCAGTGAAATATCGAATGCCCGCACCAGGTACTTTGCGATAGTTTTAGCTGTATCCCTGTCATAGATCGTTACTATTCTTTCAGGAAATTCATAGATTTTTACATCAGATACTTTCATAAATATCGCTGTCGCTTCTGATCCATCCATAAGCGTCTCATTGCGTCTATCTACCTTGCGTCCATTTTGATCGACATAATTACTGTTAATCCGTATCTCATATAAACCTCCGAGCAATGACACGACATAAGTCGGTGCCTTGCTATGCAGTTTCTTTTCCATCTCTTCTCCTTTCAACTGGTGGACTGCTTACTTAACTGGAGCCCGATCAGGATGCCTTTAACTTCATGCTTCTCTGTTTCGGACAGCTGCTTCAGTAAAAAGATCATTTCTGTCAGATCATTTGTCTTCTTATCCACAGTTCTTTCTTCTGTTGTTGCTGTCATGTTCATTTCCTCCTTTCTTGTATCCTATGAACTCATTCTAATATCCTATGCCTATTTTGTCAACAACTTTTTGTGTCCTTTGTCTACATTTTTATTGACCTTTTCATTTTAAAGTGGTATTGTGTACTTAAAAGGAGGTGCAAACGAATGACACAGGGCGAACGTATTCGTTTGATTCGAAAAGAGCTAAACTTAACTCTTGAAAAATTTGGCGAGAAATTAGGCGTTCAACGTTCTGCTGTTTCTAAAATAGAAAGAGGAGAGCGTGGTTTGACAGAACAAATGGTTAAAGCTATCTGTAGAGAATTTAATGTAAATTATGATTATCTAGTTGATGGCGATGGAGAAATGTTCGACGATCTGCCAGAGACAATCATGGATGAACTGTGTTTGCAATACAGTCTCGATGATTTTGACCGGGCAATTGTAGAAATGTACATAGGTCTTCCAGAATCTGCCAGGATGGCTGTTAAATCTGAGATTACAAAAATGATCAAGAAACTCGGTCGCTGGAAAGGCGACGAAGAAGATACTTAGCAGGAAGAAATGCAGAAAAAGCAAAAGGGAACCCATTTCGGATTCCCCCTGCTACCACTTCGGAGTATGTAAATATACATATTTGATAAATCGGTAGATACGCTGAAGCTGTCTCTCCGAAGTGATCTGTTGAAGCAGTGCGTCAATTTTATGGCGTACATCCATGCATATCACCTTCCTTTGTTTCGGTTATACCATAATATTCCAGAGGAATGAAGAGATCTAAACCATATTTCCCGATATAAGGAAATAATAGAAAATATGATGTAAAAACAAGTTCTATTACTTATAGTCAGAATCAAACAGATCCGTGATCCGCATGTCGAGGGCTTTTGCAATCGTCTCCAGTTCTGCCAGAGTTGGGGATACAAGCTCGTTTTCAATGTTATTGAGCGTCGTTTTCCCGATGCCCGTAGCAGCTTCCAACTGCTTCAATGTCATATTTCTGCTTTTTCTTGCCTGCCAGGTTAAAATCTGCATCCGCATTCCTCCAGTATATAGGATATAGGATGCGTACAAAAAGCCAAATATATGAATCATGTCAGTTATTACTTTTCATGTTGCTCCAGTTGCATGATGCGTATAAATATCTAATTTGCAAAGGAGTGAGTTATGGGCGTTATCATAATGCTTTTGATTTTTGCCATTGCATTATATATCCCGATCAGATACCGTTATCCCAAAGAATCAAAAGCTCATATACATAAAATCCAAAAAGAAATTGAAAAAGAACGGGAAGAAGAAGCCAGCCGTTTGAAGAGATACCAGTCAACACCGGTTGCCCGTAATACTTCCTCTACTACCAGTCATAAGACTGCCGGCACTACAAGTCGTAAGTCCTCTGTTGGTACCAGTAAGGCTGCCGCTTCTAAGCAGCAAAAAACATCGACGGGATCTGGTAAAAATACCGGTATTCATTTTGGTGGATGGCCGGAAGAGATTCATTCAAGACCTGAACAAGTACAACGAATGAATAGAGGGTTGAAAATTAACACATGGAATATAAAACTGGATTCTCAAAACCAGTCTGCATTTATTAAAAGTGATTCCACTAGAAACAAAACAGAAACATGGTATCATGTGACATTGGCCAGTTGCGACTGTCCAGATTTTTTTAATAACACCAAACGTAAAGCTCCTTGTAAACATATTTACGCTTTGGCACATTCACTTGGTTTGTTGAACTCTGAACAATTCCAGACCGCTTCAAAAGAAACGCCGCCCGACCATTTTGAAACCCATTCTGAATTTGCACATATAAAGTTTGGTTCGTGGCCAGAAGAGATCCATACAGATCCGAAGCAGATACAACGCATAAAAGACGGAAAGACATTGCGAGGTCGCATCATAGATTTTAATCCCAGAACAAATAAACTGCTCATGAGGGGATCGCATGACGAAGCTTACCATGTCACACTGGATAACTGTGATTGCGAAGATTTCCGCCGGCGTCATCTCCCATGCAAACATATTTATTGCCTGGCTGATATACTTGGGTTGTTAAGTTCGTCTCAACACCGGGCTACTTCAAAAGGAACGCCGCCGGAGCATTTTGATTCGAATTCGAGTTTTTTTCAAGATACTCCACCTGCAGATGATCCGGAACATATCAAATTTGATGCATGGCCTCCAGAATGTCACACACGACCGGAACAAATAAAACGGATGAAAATTGGACGCCAGTTAAAAGATCATATTGTATATCTTGATCCAGTAAGAAAGGAAGCTCGTATGAGTGATTCTGTGGGAGAAATTCTTGATGTCACATTATTCTTTTGTAACTGCGAATATTTTTCCAAGCATCATCTTCCATGCGAGCACATTTACTGTCTGGCTGATTCATTAGGCTTACTTCCACCAGAAACCGAAACTAAGTCTTCAAAATCCGGTACCAGATCGGGTCAGAAGTCAACCAGAAAAACAACCAGCAGTGCTATGGGCAGCCAAAAGAAATCTACTGCATCCGATAGCAAGTTTTCTTCTCAGAAAAATGCAGAACCTGTTGTGTCATCAAATATCCGGTTTGGACAGTGGCCAACCAAAACCCATTTGCAGCCCGGTCAGGAAGAACGCATGAAACGTGGTCATAAAATAAAAGATCAGTTTCTGACCATAGATCCGCAGAGACAGGCAGCATACATGATGAATCCAGACGGTGCACCTTATCGCGTCACATTATCTTCTTGTGATTGTAAAGATTTTTCGCTACGTCATCTGCCATGCGAACACATCTACTGTCTGGCTGATTCATTCGGACTATTGCCTACCAAGCCAGCCAAACGGGCAACGAGCAGTTCTTCCGCTTATAGCAATATAAAATTCGGGCATTGGCCAAGACGCTGCCACTCCACCGATGACCAGATAGCTCGTATAAAGAAGGGGAAAAAATTAAAGAACACAATTATTACATTAGACTGGAATTCTCAGGTAGCCTGCATGAAAGGTGATTCCAATATGGATTATTACGTTACACTGAATAGCTGTAATTGCAGTGATTTCTATAGACGTCATCTTCCATGCGAACATATCTATTGCCTGGCAGACACACTCGGATTGTTAGAACCAGCCGCAACACAAAAGAAAAACGCCAGAAGTTAAACTTCCAGCGTTTCACCTGAGCTTCCTGTAGCTCTTCCGTCATACCAGTGCTGTAAATACAGGAAAAGTTAATGTGCAAGTAACCAACCCCATGTAGTGCTTGCATCATCAATATAGCATTCCCAAAGACTTCTGTCAAAGGGGGTGTCATAGTCCATAAAGCAACAAGAAAATGAGCCCCGATCGTGCCAGCGACCAGAGCTCGAACCCAATAACATACACTTAGGAAGGTGATATTATTGCGGGTGATATTATTATATCACCTTTCTTAAGTGCACTCAATAGCCAAAAAGGAAGGTGTTTTTTATGAATGGAAATGTCAGAAAAAGAGGAAACTCCTGGTCTTACTGTCTGGAACTGGGTGTGATCGATGGTAAACGGAAACGAAAAGAAAAATCCGGATTCAAGACAAAACGGGAAGCAGAAAAAGCCCTGGTTGCCGCTCTCAATGAATTCAATCATACCGGTGATATCTATGATCCAGTTGAGGTGACAGTCAGTGACTATCTGGATCAATGGTATGAACTGTACTGCAAAGTCAACCTGAAATATAACACACAGGTAGGCTACCTGCAGATCATCAAGAACCATCTGAAGCCACGCTTCGGACTCTATAAGCTGCGTGCTGTCACTCCAGCCATGCTTCAAGAGTACGCCAATGACCTGAAGACGCACGGGTATGCCAGAAGTCATATTGTTGGGATCCTGACTACCTTCTCTGCTGCTCTGAATTATGCAGTAGAGCCGTTGCACTACATCCAACAGAACCCCATGTCCTACGTAAAGTTCCCTAAGATTGAACGTAAACCACGGGAACGCATCATACTGACACTGGATGAATGGAATCAGATTATTGACCGGTTCCGCGGAACCAGATACTACATACCACTAATGATCGGATTCTATACCGGGCTTCGCATCAGTGAAACTTTTGCGCTGACCTGGGATGATATCGATCTGGATAACCGTACACTCTCAGTGAATAAGCAGGTGGTGAAGCGTAACTTCGGAGCAGACATCCGGAAGGTAGTCGAGCAGAAAGGAAAGAAGGAACTTCGATCTTCCTGGTACTTCGGGAGTACCAAAACTCCAACCTCTGTCAGAACTATCAAGTTCGGGGAGACACTATACCAGGCCTTGAAGACCGAACAGATCTCCCAGAAGAAGAACGAATTGAAGTATGGAGAATATTACACAGTCCATGTTCTAAAGAAAGAGACGGATGAAAAGGGAAATGATATGTTCCGGATCGTGCCGGTTCAGAAGTGTGTGGAAGTGCAGCTTCCCCGCATCCGGATGGTCTGTGTAGCCGAGAACGGTCAGTACACTTCCACCGATTCATTCAAGTACTGCTCCCGCGTCATTCACAGTGAACTACAGCTTGCCTTTGATTATCACAGCCTGCGTCACACTCACGCTACCCTGCTCATCGAGGGCGGCGCCAATATCAAGGACGTACAGATGCGACTTGGCCATACGAACATATCTACCACCCTTCAGACCTATGTACATGATACCGATAAGCTGATGCAGGAATCCGTAGATATCTTCGAACGTGTTACTGCCATGTAATATGCAGCATCAAGTAAGAGCACTGAACCAGTGAACAAAGTTCATTGATGTTCAGTGCTCTTATTCATTTTCAGCATGTTTTTTCAAATTATGGCGGCAAAATGGCGGCGCCGCCGCCGAATTTGGGTGAACGTCATGCTACAAATGGCTTATTTACGGCAAAGTTTGCAGATTGTCTCCACGTGCACCGTGTATAATAACATATCTTTATTCACTCTATTTACAGCTATGTGCATACGTAAATAGCCTTATTTCTTCTATTATTTCATTTTGTTCATTTCTGAAATATATGCCTTTCTACCGTGCACTGCGTATTATGGCGGCAAAATGGCGGCGCCGCCGCCGAGATGATCCGAAATAACACTGCAATATGAATTCTCTGCTGTATTCCGTTTGCTTTTCCGATTATATCAAAAGTGAAATTTGCAATCAATCGAATTTCACTTTTTCTTCTCCGAAAATCATATCCCAAACCAATCATTCTGAACGAGTTACTTCTAACAGTATCGCGCGCGTGCGAGAATCACCCCAAAATCCTGCATTTCGGGGTGAATGAAATC
>CAKRWX010000012.1 GCA_934418055.1 uncultured Lachnospiraceae bacterium | reverse complement strand
GGTGGGACAGGACTGCTGGGAGATGGCAGAGAGCACTATGCAGATCAAGGCGGCGGAACTGGCCATGGAAAAGGCTGGATTAAAAAAATCAGACATCCGGTATCTGTTCTCAGGCGATCTGTTGGGCCAGCTGATTGCCACTTCCTTTGGAACGGGAAGTCTGGAGATTCCGCTGTTTGGACTTTATGGAGCCTGTTCCACCATGGGAGAAGCCATGAGTCTGGGGGCCATGACAGTTCATGGGGGATATGGAGACCGTGTACTTGCCATGGCGTCCAGTCATTTCGCCACAGCGGAGAAAGAGTTCCGTTTTCCCCTGGCCTATGGCAATCAGAGGCCGTTTTCCGCCACCTGGACAGTGACGGGGTGCGGGGCAGTGGTGATCGAGAAGGCTGCGAGAGGAAAATCAGACAATCCAGTGGAACAGGGAAATACCAACAAAAGCGAGGCGGTCATGATCCGCGGCATCACCACCGGCCGTGTCATTGACCTGGGGGTGCGGGATTCCATGAATATGGGAGCTGCCATGGCACCGGCGGCAGCACTGACCGTATTGCAGAATTTTGAGGATCTGGATGTGGATGAGACCTATTATGACCGGATCATCACGGGAGATCTGGGAAGAACCGGTGGAACTATTTTCTGTCAGATGCTGCGGGAAAAAGGATATGAGATCCAGGATCGCTACTTAGACTGTGGAATCGAGATCTTTGACGGCAGCAACCAGGACACGCATTCGGGAGGAAGCGGCTGTGGCTGTTCGGCGGTCACGTTATGCGCGTTGATTCTTCCAAAACTGCGTTCCGGCCAGTGGAAGCGGGTGCTTTTTCTGCCCACTGGAGCCCTGTTATCCAATATCAGTTTTAACGAAGGTCAGACGATCCCAGGAATTGCCCACGGAGTGATTCTGGAATCGCCCAGGGCATAGGCCGGATTCGAATTTCTGGTAAAAGTAAAAGAAGAAAGGAAAACTATGGATTATATCAAAGCATTTGTCGTGGGAGGCATCATCTGCGCCCTGGCCCAGATCCTGTTAGACCGGACGAAAATGATGCCAGGCCGTGTTATGGTTCTTCTGGTTGTCAGCGGCTGTATTCTGGGGTTTGTCGGCGTCTATGAACCATTTGCCAAATGGGCAGGCGCGGGGGCGTCAGTTCCTCTTTTGGGATTTGGCAATACCCTATGGAAAGGTGTGAAAGAGGGCATTGAGAAAGATGGATTGCTGGGAATCTTTAAAGGTGGTCTCACTGCCAGTTCTGCCGGAATCTGCGGAGCGTTGGTGTTCGGCTATCTGTCATCCCTGGTATTTAAACCGAAAATGAAAGAATAAAAAGAAAGGGCAATATCCGTCAAGAATCGAAATACTTGAACGAATATTGCCCTTAAAATTTAGTTAAGCCTAATCACTAACTCCAGGTCCCGGTTTTTCCGGTACGGTCGGAATGGTTGGCGGTGAATCTGGTACTGTGATATATCCAGGTCCATATGGAACCGTTGGCGAAGTGGCATCCTCATCCGATGGAAGAACCGTAGAGGTACTTCCGTGAATGGTACAATAGCCAGGAATTGCAAAATAACTGTCGTCGGTTTCTCCAGTTTCCCCAGCGGGAAGTGTGATACATACTCTGGATACTTTTTCCGGACAGAACTCTGTTGGAAGCATACCGGATTCCGCACATACAGTCACAGTTGTGTGTACATTGCAGGACTCTGTTGGAACGGTACCTTTGGCAAAATACTCTGTGTAAATGGCATTGCCTCTTGGATCCTGGTCACAGACGCCTGGAATTGCCAGTTTGCCGGATTTGCGGCAGATGGAAGCAGTCTCCACACTGTCTGGAACTGTAAATCCTGGATCAGACATTCCCTCATGGACTCTGGTCATGATTTTGCGCCAGATATCCTTGTGGTAGGAAGTACCTTCGGTGTTGGAACTGAGCTTCTGGTTTAAATCATATCCGGACCAGATGCCAGCTGTATAATATGGAGTAAAGCCCACAAACCAGATATCATTGTTGCCGGTGGTAGTACCACTCTTACCAGCACAGGACATACTGTCCAGTTTTGCACGGGTACTGGTGGAACCTGGGCCAGCGCCAGGTCTTGCGAACTTCCGGTTGCCAATCATGGAGTCCTTCAAAGCATCGGTCAAAAGGAAAGCAGTGGAATCCTTTAATACCCGTCTGGTTTCCGGTTCGTTGTTGATCAGCACCTTGCCGTTGCGGTCTAAGATCTTGGTAAAGAAGATCGGTTCGGTATACACGCCCTGGTTGGCAATGGTCGCAAATGCCGCCGTCAGTTCCAGGTTGGTGACGCCCTCAGTCAGGCCGCCAAGAGCAGTAGCAGCGTTATAATCGCTGGAGGTTAATGTGCTGATTCCAAAGTTTTTCGCGTATTCCACACCAAGCTGTGGTGTTACCGTCTCCATCATGCAGCGTACCGCTACGATGTTCATGGAGTAAATGATACCATCTCGGATGCTGGAATAACCCTGATATCCGCCGGAATACCAGTTGCGGAACGTCTTGGTGCCAACGGTGTATGGTGCGTCATAATAAACGGTGCCAAGCGTTGCACCACAGGTATCCAGTGCCGGAGCAAAGGAAGAAACTACCTTGAACGTAGAACCAGGCTGTCTCGGTACGTTGGTGGCACGATTTAAGGTCAGGTTTGCAGTTTTCGCACCACGGCCGCCGCTGATGGCCTTCACCTCTCCGGTGGACTGATCCATCAGAACAAAGGAAATCTGAGGCTGCAGGGTAACAGTGATGGTCTCACCGATCACTTCGTCCGTATCTTTCTTGATGTAATTCTTGTAATTTTCTGCATCGGCTCTGGCCTCTTCTTCACTGTTATACAGGGCGTCAAAATCCGTATCCTGCAAAATATCCTTGTGCCATGCCTTGATATTGTTCTGTGAAAAGTGTTCCTTAGTGCCGTCTGCGTGCTGCAGGGAGAGACGGTATTCGATGGAGTAGCGGACCACATTGTAGTTGTCCGGATTGTTGATCTCCTCATCCACGATAGCCTGTAACTTCGGATCCTGGGTAGTGTAGATCTGCAGACCGCCGCTGTATAACAGGTTGTGGGCCTGTGTCTCGGAATAGCCTAATTTCTCCATCAGGGTGGTTTTTACCTGAGAGGTAAGCTCATCCGTAAAATAGCTGTACGGAGTGGAGTTTTCCTTGGTGATAGAGTCTACGATCTGGATCCGGTCATAGACATTATCTGCCAGAGCCTCTTCCTGCTGATCTTTGGAGATATAGCCCTGCTCAAACATGTACTGCAGGATGACACGCCGTTTTTCCTCATTGCGCTCCCGTCCGGAAATAGGATTTAAACGGGACGGGTTCTGGGTGATACCGGCGATAACCGTACACTCAGAGAGTGTTAAGTCGGAAACTTCTTTGCCAAAATACCGTCTTGCGGCTACCTTGACGCCGAGGGCGTTATTTCCTAAATTAATGGTGTTTAAATAGTTGGTCAGGATCAGTTCCTTGCTCATGGTCTTGGACAGCTTGACTGCTAAGTACTGTTCCTGAAGTTTTCGCTCTACAGTTTCACCGAAACTTTTCTCCCGGCCGCCGCCAAATACATTGTTCTTGATCAGCTGCTGGGTGATGGTGCTTCCGCCGCCTGCGGAGGAGTCTCCGGTGATGACGCCCTTGATCATACGGGCGATGGAGCGGAGGTCGATGCCGTTATGGGTCCAGAAACGGGAGTCCTCGATGGCAACAAAGGCGTTGATCAGATCCTTTGGAAGCTCATCAAAAGTAGCTGGATCACGGTTAGAACCTGCGGTTACTAAAGTGTCGGTTAAATTGCCTTCCCGGTCATATACGGTGGTGGCAAAGCCCTGGGGAACAATGCTGTCGATGTTGATCTCAGGGGAACTGTCTATGATGCCTTTATACATGCCTACGCCTACGCTGACTCCGACCACTGCCAGTACAAAGAAGATCAGAAGCAGCGTCCTGGTAAAGCCAAGGAAAAAGCGGTTGGCAATTTTACGTTTTTTGGAAGAGGCATCTTTTAATTTCTTTTCTGTCGCGTCTTTTCCGTAATTCATGTAGGAAAACCTCCTTTATCGCTTCATTATAACAAATGTTGGTTTATAATTCAAGAAATACATACAGGCCACGTGATTGTTCACACCTTCGACATTGCGGATTTCTCTGTTTTGTATTATTATGATTCATAAGAAGTAATTGTATAAGGAGAAAACACATGAGTGATCATTATAAAATTCTGTGGGAAGGCGGCCAGGGAGAACTGGTTGAGAAAAAATCCCGTTTTATTGCCACCACAGAGCCCGTAGAGACTGAGGAGGAGGCCTTGGCGTTCATCGAGCGGATGCGGAAGAAATACTGGGATGCCAGACACAACTGTTTCGCTTACTGTATCGGTGACAAAAATCAGCTGCAGCGGTGCAGCGATGATGGCGAGCCAAGCCAGACGGCGGGACGGCCGATGCTGGATGTGCTGTTGGGAGCAGAGGTTCACAACATCTGCGTGGTGGTCACCCGGTATTTTGGCGGAACTTTATTAGGAACCGGCGGACTGGTTCGTGCCTATTCCGGCGCTGTCCAGGAGGGCCTTGCGAACAGTACCATTGTGGAGAAATGTCTTGGCCGCCAGTTGGATATTACCACCGACTATACTGGAATCGGCAAGATCCAGTACATTTTAGCCCAGAATCAGATCATTACCCTGGATACCCAGTATACCGACAAAGTCCAGGTGTCCGCCATGGTTCCGCAGGAAAAATTAGGAAGTGTTGTGGCCGAGATCACCGAAGGAACCAGTGGCCGGGCAGAGCTTTTAGAGGGGGATCCGGTCTATTACGGGCTGTTGGATGGGGAAGTTGTGGTTTTTTAGAAATGCATTCGAATTTTTTCTTGCATTCTGCAAATGATGATGTTATATTAAGATATTGTTTTTTACTATTGTTGAACCAGTGAAGAGTAAGGAAGAGTAAACAGTTATGAAGATGAAGAGAGAAGATATCCGAAACGTTGCGATCATTGCCCATGTAGACCACGGCAAAACTACCCTGGTAGACCAGTTACTGCGTCAGAGCGGTGTGTTCCGTGCCAACCAGGAAGTAGAAGAGCGTGTCATGGACTCCAACGATATTGAGAGAGAGCGTGGAATCACGATTCTGTCCAAGAATACAGCTGTATTTTATAAAGACACCAAGATCAACATCATCGATACCCCAGGACATGCAGACTTCGGCGGCGAGGTAGAGCGTGTATTAAAGATGGTAAATGGTGTGATTCTGGTTGTAGATGCATACGAGGGCGCGATGCCTCAGACCAAGTTCGTATTAAGAAAAGCCCTGGAACTGGATCTGGCAGTTGTCGTTCTGATCAATAAGATCGACCGTCCAGAGGCAAGACCAGAGGAAGTGATCGATGAGATCCTGGAGTTATTAATGGATCTGGACGCTTCCGAGGAGCAGTTAGACTGCCCATTCCTGTTCGCATCTGCAAGAGATGGTTATGCAAAAGCCAACTTAGACGATCCGAACGTAGATATGAGCCCATTATTCCAGGCCATCATCGACCACATCCCGGCTCCAGAGGGAGATCCAGATGCAGGTACCCAGGTACTGATCAGTACCATCGACTACAACGAGTATGTAGGCCGTATCGGTGTTGGTAAGGTAGACAACGGTGTGATCCGTGTAAACCAGGATTGTGCATTGGTGAACCATCATGATCCGGACAAGATGCGCCGTGTAAAGATTGGTAAATTATATGAGTTTGACGGTTTAAACCGTGTAGAAGTACAGGAAGCAAAGATTGGTTCCATCGTTGCCATTTCCGGTATCCCGGATCTGCACATTGGAGATACCTTATGTTCCCCAGAGAACCCAGAGGCAATTCCATTCCAGAAGATCTCCGAGCCGACCATCGCCATGAACTTTATGGTTAACGACAGCCCGCTGGCTGGCCAGGAAGGTAAATACATTACTTCCCGTCATTTACGTGACAGACTGTTCCGTGAGTTAAATACCGACGTCAGCCTGCGCGTGGAGGAAACTGATTCTCCAGATTGCTTCAAGGTATCCGGCCGTGGTGAGCTGCATCTGTCCGTTCTGATCGAGAATATGCGCCGTGAGGGCTTTGAGTTTGCAGTCAGCAAGGCAGAGGTTCTGTATAAGTATAATGAGAGAAACCAGAAGTTAGAGCCTATGGAGTTAGCTTACATCGATGTTCCGGAGGAGTTTACTGGAGCCGTGATCCAGAAGCTGACCGGAAGAAAAGGCGAGCTTCAGGGTATGAGCCCGGCAAACGGCGGTTACACCAGACTGGAGTTCTCCATCCCGGCCAGAGGTCTGATCGGTTATCGTGGTGAGTTCATGACCGATACCAAGGGTAATGGTATCATGAACACCATTTTCGACGGCTATGCACCATACAAGGGTGATTTAAGCTACAGAAAGACCGGTTCCCTGATCGCTTACGAGTCTGGTGAGTCAATTACTTACGGTCTGTTCAGCGCCCAGGAGCGTGGTACCCTGTTTATCGGACCTGGCGTAAAGGTATATTCCGGCATGGTTGTCGGCCAGAACCCGAAGGCAGAGGACATTGAGATCAATGTCTGCAAGACCAAGAAACTGACCAACACCCGTTCTTCCAGCGCTGACGAGGCATTAAAGCTGACTCCGCCTAAGATCATGAGCTTAGAGCAGGCACTGGATTTCATCGATACCGATGAGCTTCTTGAGGTAACTCCGGACAGCTTACGAATCCGTAAGAGAATCCTGGATCCAACCTTAAGAAAGAGAGCTTCTTTCAGAAATAAATAATTTAAGAGAAAACGAAAGAAAATGGGGCGCAGATGGATTACACATGGTACCCGGTTTATGACCGGATCGTCAGCCAGATCGATGAACTTCTGGCAAATGAAAAGAATAGACAGGTTACTGTGGCCATCGACGGTATGTGCGGAAGCGGCAAAAGCACATTGGGCCAGGCGTTAAAAGACCATTACGGCTGTAACCTGTTCCATATGGATGATTTTTATCTCCGTATGGAGCAGAGAACGCCGGAGCGGTACGCAGAACCAGGCGGCAATGTGGATTATGAACGGTTCCAGACAGAGGTGCTGAACCGTTTGGGAGAGAAAAATGGTTTTTCTTATCAGCTGTTCAGCTGCGCTACATTTTCCCTGAGCGATTTCGTGGCAGTGTCCTGGAACAGACTGAATATCGTGGAAGGCTCCTATAGCCAGAATCCGTATTTTGGAGATATTTATGATCTGAGACTGTTCTGCAGGATCGGAACAGAAGAACAGCTGCAGCGGATTCTGAGGCGAAACGGTCCGGAAAAGCTTCAGATGTTCAGGGAACGTTGGATTCCTATGGAAAATAAGTACTTTGAAGCATTTGAAATTGAAAAGAAAAGTATGGTGATCGACTGCACCGGATTTTCCCGGCGATAAGCTGCGGATGTTCCGCAAGTGCGGTGATTACCTGAAAAAAGAAAAGGTGGGTTCCTGCTTAAGAAAGCATGGAATCCACCTTTTCGCATACCAGCCGGATGTATTCACCGAGACCGGCCTCCTGGCATCCAACTACATAATGGTTGCAGCGGTTTACCGGAATCAGGATTTTAAATGCATGACTGTCGCCGATGGCAGTGGCGATGGCCGGAGTGATCTCCCCTAATAAGGAGTTGGCCATGACGATACCAATAGGACCGATGATGATGTCAGAGTTTTTTGCATTGACAATACATGGATTTTCTCCGGTTGCACCAAAATCTGCGCCGGCTTTCATCATGGAGGTGGTTGCAGCGCTATTGGTGCCGATGGCATAAAGCTGCAGCTCCGGATGACGCTTCTTTAATTGTTCGATCACGGCTTTGCCCATTTTTCCGCCCTGACCGTCAATAATGGTAATTTTCATAAATATTTCCCCCTCTGATATCGGATTGCTCTGCACTACGTGCTTCCACAATACTCAAAACATTGTATCGTGAAAATAGAATATGGTCAAGAAAGAAAAGACAGAGAGCAGTTACTGTACAATAGAAGGTGTACGATAGAAGTTGGTGGTGGTATTTACAAGCGTTGGTGATTTCTGTTATACTAACGAGAGTATGAAAGGAAGAATTATGGCAGATTGCATAAAAACAGGGGGAAGATAGAAACAGGGGGAAGATAGATCATGTATAAGATTCTGATCGTTGACGATGAAATTATGATTCGCAGCGGACTCAGCAAGATCATCCGCTGGAATGAGATCGGCTTTGAACTGGTTGGCGCTGTGGGGAGCGCTGGGGAGGCATTGAAGATGATTGCACAGATACCGGTCGATGCGATCCTCACAGATATTAATATGCCGGATATGACAGGGTTAGAGCTGATCCGGCGCGCGAGAAAGGAGCTCCCGCGAGTGAAAGCTGTGATCATCAGTGGATACAGTGAATTTGAATATGCAAGAGAGGCAATCGAGCTGAAGGTGGAGAACTACATATTAAAGCCGTTAGACCCACAGAAGATCACCGAGACTTTTAAAAAGATCCGGGAAGGGCTGGATGAGGAGAGCTACACGGAACGGCAGAACCAGTTTATCCAGTCGGAGTACGAGATGCGCAAGGGAGGAAGCCCGGAGAACAAGGGCTGTGAGGATGAGAAGCAGGCAGAGCTGATCCGGATACTGGAAGAGGGAAAATATAAGGAGATGGAAACGTTTGTAGAACGGTGGTTTGTATCGTTTCAGGGAGAAAACGGGATGGAGATCCGGGATTACTGCTACAGGACGCTTCGCAATGCAGCCTTCTATTTTCACATTGAGACGCCTCCGCTGTTTAAAATCTACCGCATTCCGCTGGAGGAGAGCGAGGATCCGGAAAGACTGCAGCAGGTATTCCAGGAGGACCTGCAGCTTTTAGCGACCTGCTTAAAGGACAATTCTGAATCACTCTCGGTCCTGGTCAGCAGCAAGGCCAAGCTCTATATCGATGAAAATTACCAGAATAAGAACCTGTCACTTCGGGATGCGGCGGATAAACTGAATGTGAGCTATGGTTATCTATCGACAGCCTTTGCCAAAACATATGGGGAAAATTTTAAATCCTATCTCGTGTCCGTCCGTATGGAGAAGGCGAGAAAACTTCTGATGGAACGCAGATATAAGATCTACGAGATCGCAGATATGACCGGTTATGCCAGCTCACGGTATTTTACCGATGCGTTTAAAAAAAGGTATGGGATTTCTCCTGGGGATTATGTGCTGCGGATGAATGGAGAAGGTGGGCTCTGATATGAAAAAAGAAATGACATTGAAAGCCCGGTTCATTCTCACTTCCTATTGTTCCGTCGTGATCTCCATCATGCTGATCGGGATCGCCAGCTACTGCCTCTTAGGAAGCATGTCAAAAAAATTTATGCTTCAGACCAGCGAAGAGGCTGTCAGACAGAAAAATGAAGATATCCAGACCAAGCTGGATGGGATTGAAGTGACACTCCGGGACATTATCTACAACTCAGAATTGCAGCAGACCCTGACAGACTATCAGGGTGCAGATCCGTATTCGAGGAGAATGGCGGTCAACAACAGCATCGCACGTGCGTCGAACTCCTTATATATGCTGGACAACATTGCAGTATTTACAAAGAGCGGCCAGATGATCGGGAGTATGTACGAATTTAATGGGACGAAAAGGGCAGAGGATTACGGCTGGTATGACAAGATGAAGGCTTCAAACGGAGAGACTATCTGGCTGGACCAGACCATCCGCCGTTCAAAGGATAACTACGGATCCCATATGGAGATCTCGGCAGTGAAAAAGATCCGTGCGCTCTCTGGAAAATATGGCGCGCGTATGGGAGAGGAGCTAGGCTGTGTTTATTTTTCTGTAAATCTGGATGCTCTGTTAAAATTTGAACAGGACTACGGTGGCAATGAAGAACGGCAGATGCTCGTGACAGCGGGAAATGGGATGATCCTTGGCGGAACAGAGATCGATCAGAACGGGACAGAATTCCCGGTTGAGCTGTTGACGGAGACAAGGAACCACACGTATGTCCGCTACGGACGGGAAAAGGAACTTCTGATCTACGATCCGGTGGGACAGTACATCGACTGGTACACGATCTGTCTGGTACCGAGAAGAGCCGTTCTGAAAAATTTCTACCTTGCGATCATGGTGTGCTTCACACTGTCCGTCTTTTTGCTGGTGGCGCTGCTTTTATTTTCCATCCACAATGCAGAGCTGATCAGCCGCCCGGTGAGGAGACTGGAGGAGCAGTGCAAGCTGGTGGCCAATGGTACCTTTGATATTGGGGAAGAGAGGAGCGGCATCCGTGAGATCGACGGGCTGTTTGTGCATTTCCGTGAGATGGCAGGCCAATTAGACCACCTGATCCATGAGGTGTATGAGACGAGGATCGAGGAGCAGAATCTGATCGCAGAATCCAGAGAAGCACAGCTTCAGGCGCTGCAGATGCAGATCAATCCGCATTTTCTATACAATACGCTGGATTCCATCAACTGGATGGCATTGATGGCAGGGGCGGATGAGGTATCAAAGATGGTTCTGGCGCTGGGGCATCTCTTCAGAAGCAACATGAACACCTCCGGAATCTACACGAGGGTCAGTGATGCGGTGGAGAACGTAAAGCTTTACATGTATCTGCAGCAGGTGCGCTTCGAAGGCGGGCTTGCCTATCAGGTGGAGATGGAGGAAGAGGTGCAAAATGCCATGATCCTCAAAAATCTGATCCAGCCGCTGGTGGAGAATTCGATCAAGCACGGTATGCAGACCGGCCACGCCGGAGGAGAGATCCATATTTCCATCAAAAAAGTGGAAGAGCATCTGCAGGTGGAGGTCGGTGATAACGGAAAAGGAATCGAAGAAACAGAATTAGAAAAGCTGAAACGGCAGTGGCAGGAGATCGCCAAGGATGAAAAAGAAGAGCGTCGCGCTGCCGGTAAAGTGGGAATCCATAACATCATGAGAAGATTATGGCTTTGCTATGGCAGTGAGGCATCCTTTGATATAAGCAGTACTTATGAAAAAGGCACGCGGATGATGATAAGTTTTCCGCTGGAGTACCGGATTATACAGAAAAATTCTGATGCAATAAAAGAATCTGATGAAATAAGAAACTTTTAACCTTGTTCCTTCTAAAAAAAGATGTGATAATATACACACAGCAACCGAAAAAAGAGTACATCATTGTGAAAAATGTATTCTTTAGAACAATTAATAAGTTCATATCTAGGAGGAAAAAACGTATGAAAAAATCACTCGCTTTTCTGATGTGCCTGTCCGCAGCAGGCATGCTGACTGCATGTGGAGGAAAAACAGACACTGCACAGACAACCGCAGGAAGCACACAGGCACCAGCTGCAGGTGAGACAACCGCAGAGGCAAAAGCAGAAACCAAGGGCGATCCGGTTGTGATCAACTACTATGACTGGGATATCCCGGATCAGAAATTCATCGATGATTTTAATGCGGCAAACCCGGACATCCAGGTTGTAGCACACAGCATCCCTGCAAATGGTGAGCGTCTGACAAAACTGGATATTCTTGCTATGAGCGGAAGCGACATGGACGTTATGCCGATCTCTGATGGTGATCAGTTCACACGTTTTGAATCCGGAATGTTAGCACCTCTGGATGACTTTATCGCAAAAGATGGCATTGATATGGAGAAATCCTTTGGCAAATATGCGATCTGGGGTCAGTACGATGGCAAGTATTATGGAATTCCATTCCGTGCAACCCAGAGTGTTGTTTACTATAACAAAGATATGTTTGATCAGGCCGGAGTTGAGTATCCAAGCGATGACTGGACACTGGACGAGTATGTTGAGACAGCAAGAAAGATGGCTGAGTGGGGCAAAGACCAGGGAATCTATGGAACCTATACCCACACCTACGCAAACGAGTGGGCAACCATCGCAGCTCAGAAGGGCGAGTGGTATACCGAGGATGGCAAGTGCAACATCAAAGATCCGGCATGGCAGAAAGCCCTTGAGACCCGTAAGATGTTAGATGATGAAGGAATCCAGATGCCTTACGGACAGATCGTAGCTGCAAAGGCAGCGATCAACAGCTCCTTCTTAGGCGGTAAGGAAGCTATGGTAACCGCAGGAAGCTGGTTAGTAAGAGATATGAAGAACAAAGAGAAATTCCCATTCGATTTCAAGGTAGGCGTTGCTTATATGCCTAGATTTGATGAGACAGTAGAGGGATTACGCAGCAACTATTCCTGTTCTGTACTTGGTATTCCGGAAAACTCCAAACACAAAGAAGAGGCATGGCGCTTCATTCGTTACTATGTAGAGAACGCATCTGATTACATTGCAGCATCCGGTAACCTGCCAACTTATCTGCCGGCATATAACGATGAGATGGTAAATATCTACTGCGAGGGCTCTGGTCTTGATGTTTCCTATGCACAGAAATTCTTCAATGAAGATGTTCAGCTGACCACCAACAAGATCATTGGCAACAAGGGCGCTGAGTATATGCAGATCGGAAAAGAGGAGATCGGAATGTACTTCAATGGAGAGAAATCTCTTGAGGATACATTAGACAGCATCGAAACACGTGTGAATGAAGCTCTTGGCAAGTAAAAATTCGTAAGAGTCTTGCAGACAACGATAAAATAATAGAGAGGAAGCAGGAAGACGGCTATGAAATCGAAACACAGGCTGAACAGGATGGAGTTGAGAGAGGAACGGGCCGCTTACGGCTTCCTCTTTATCAGCTTAATAGGAACCGTTACTTTTATTCTGGTACCGATCGTTATGTCCATGTTTTTGGGATTTACGACCTGGAACCCAATGAAAGGGCTCGCAGGTGTTGAATTTGTCGGTCTGGACAACTTTAAGACCATGTTAAAGGATGAACGAGTGCTGGCGGCAGTACGCAACAACCTGGTTTATTCCTTATCTTATGTGCCGCTGACCATCTCCATCGCACTGGTGTTAGCGGCGCTGCTGAACAAATTTGTGTTTTTTAAAGTTCCGATCCGTATGATGACCTTTATGCCTTATATTTCATCACTGGTATCGGTAGCGACTGTATGGATGGTACTGTTATACCCGGACAAAGGACCGATCAACTCCATTTTGAGCAATGTATTCCATGTGGCAAACCCGCCGCAGTGGTTCATCAGCTCCAAGTGGGCGTTAAAGGGAATCATTATGATGTCGGTATGGCATGATGTCGGATACTATTGCATCATTCTTCTTGCCAATATGCAGGGCCTGTCCGCTGAGGTTTATGAATCTGCGGCAGTGGATGGCGCAAACTCGATCCAGACATTTTTCAGGATCACCGTTCCGATGCTGACATCCAGCATTTTCTTCTGTATCACACTGGCGACGATCAATTCCTTTAAGATCTTCGATCAGGTCAACATCATTACAGAGGGTGGACCGGGATTCTCAACCACCGTACTGGTACAGGCGATCTACTATTACGCATTCAAGGAGTATAAGATCGGCTATGCAGCAGCAGTGGCACTGGTATTGTTCCTGATCATATTTGCATTTTCTACGGTGCTTCAGAAGCTGGAAGAAAAATTTACTTATTAGAAGGAGGAAGAGAGTATGGGGTATCAGAAAAAACGCCTGGCAATGCGTGTGATCACAACGATCGTTGTGGGTCTATTTGCCCTTCTGTTTATATTTCCGTTCCTCTGGATGTTATCTACCTCCTTTAAGTACGAGATTGATGTTATGGAGTTTCCGGTACATCTGATTCCGCAGAGATGGAATTTCCAGAATTATGTGACGGTATTTACAAAAAGCGATTTTCCTGGTTATTATTTGAATTCAATTAAAGTAACCTCACTTACGATCATTGGTGAATTGTGTATTACCACAATGGCAGCCTATGCATTTGCGAGACTTCGTTTCCGCGGAAAGAAGTTCTTATATGTGCTGTATCTGTCAACGATGATGGTACCTGGACAGGTGCTCCTTCTTCCGAAGTACATCTATTTCCAGAACCTTCATATCACAAACACGCATCTGGCCCTGATCATGCCTGGACTCTTCTCCGTATTTGGAGTACTTCTGATGCGCCAGGTATTCATGCAGATCCCGTTTGAGTATACAGAGGCAGCATATCTGGATGGTGCATCCCATCCAACGATCTTTTTGAAACTGATCCTGCCATTAGCAAAGCCGGGTCTTATGACAGCGCTTCTTCTGGCTTTTAGCTGGAGCTGGAACGATTACATCAATCCGCTGGTATTCTTATCCAACGATAAACTGTTTACACTTACTGTTGGTCTGCAGCGTTTCCAGGAGGATGCTTCCACCAACTATGCACTGATCATGGCGGGTGCGACAGTTTCTTTGATCCCATTGATCGTATTGTTTTTATTTACTCAGAAATATTTCATCGAGAGCTTTGCTTCAGCAGGAGTAAAGGGTTAAAGAAAGGAGAACAGATATGGAAAATGTACGTTATGGCGTGATCGGAATCGGTAATATGGGAACCAGTCATTCTGGCTGGCTGGCAGGAGGAAAAATCCCTGGAGCTACCCTGACTGCTGTCTGTGATATTGACGAGAAGAGAAGAGCATGGGCAAAGGAAAACCTGCCGGAGGTGGCAGTTTTCGAGGATTACAAAGATCTTTTAGACAGCAACCTGGTGGATGCAGTGATCATCGCAGTTCCACATTATCTGCATCCGGAGATGGCGATCGAGTCCTTAAAGAGAAATATCAACACCATGGTTGAGAAGCCGGCCGGTGTTTATGCTTCCCAGATCCGCGAGATGAACGCAGAGGCAGAAAAGCATCCAGATGTGAAATTTGCCATGATGTTCAACCAGAGAACCAATCCTCTGTATCAGAAGGTAAAAGAGATTTTAGAAGCAGGAACCATCGGAGAACTGCGCCGTGTGACCTGGATCATCACAAGCTGGTGGAGAACCCAGAAATACTATGATTCCAGTGCGTGGAGAGCAACCTGGTCAGGCGAAGGCGGCGGTGTCTTAGTAAATCAGGCGCCTCATCAGCTGGATCTGCTGCAGTGGCTGTGCGGAATGCCATCCCTGATGGAAGCACATTTAAAATATGGTTCCCATCGTGATATCACCGTAGAGGATGATGTAACTGCATACTTCGAGTATCCAAACGGCGCAACCGGAACCTTTATCACCTGTACCCACGATGCACTTGGAACGGATCGCTTAGAGATCCACGGTGACAATGGCAAGATCATCATCACAGACAGCAAGTGCGTGACTGTGAAGAAGATGGATAAGCCTGAGGATGTATGGAATCACGAGCTTGACTTCCGCCAGATGCTTGCACTGGTCAAAGGCCAGACCCAGCAGAAACTCTATACCGAAGAGACCTTCGAGTGTCCGGAGAACTGGGATCAGCAGCACATCGACGTTCTGATCAACTTTACCAATGCGATCGCAAAGGGCGAGGAACTGATCGCACCTGGCGCAGAGGGCATTAAGGCAGTTGAGATCGCCAATGCAATGTTCCTGTCTGACTGGCTTGGTCATGCTGTGACAATCCCGGTAGACGATGAGCTGTTCTACGAGAAGCTGCAGGAGAAGGTTCAGGAAGAGAAAAACCGTAAATAATCATACGGTACACGATAGAAAAGGAGCTTAATATCATGAGTGAAGCAAAGAAGGGTTCCCCAAAGATCGCACTGAATATGTCGATGGTCAAGACGATCATGTGGGACAAGGGACCGGATTATACATTTGAGAGAGTAAAAGCAGCAGGACTTTCTTATTTTGAACTGTCACAGGTGGATATGACCGATGAATTTATCGATCAGGTATTAGAGGCATCTGCAAAGCATGGTGTTACCGTAATGTCCACAAGCTTAAACTACAAGCCTCTGTTTGGACCAAATGCCAAGGGCTTTGATATTGAGAAGGATTTAGACCGGATCATCGAAGCAAACAAACGCCTTGGTGTTACCTATGTCAGAGATTCCCTGATCCCAAGCATCTGTATCCACAACGAAGAAGGATACTATAAGGCTGCTGAGGATTTAAACCACTATGGAAAGCTCTTAAAGGAGAATGGACTGAAATTATACTATCACAACCATCACTTCGAATTTGAAAAATTCCATGGCAAAACCGGATTTGAGCTGTTGGTAGAGAACACCGATCCGGAGCTGGTTGGTTTTGAGATCGATGTGCACTGGATCCAGCGTGCAGGACAGGACCCGGTTACCTGGATCAAATGTCTGGCAGGCAGAGAGGATCTGGTCCATCTGAAGGATTACCGGATCTATTTCCCGGACGGACAGCCGACACCGGAGATCTTCCACAAGGAGCAGTGCATCCAGTTCGCTGAGATCGGAGAAGGAAACCTGGATATGAAATCCATCATCGAGGCTTCCGTCGAGGGTGGGGCGATCTACCTGCCGATCGAGCAGGATCAGTGCTACGGAAGAGACCCGTTTGACTGCATCCGTACCAGTGTCAAGAACATCTGCGATATGGGCTTTGAAAAATATCTGTAGAAAGTGCTTGCATTTACCAATAACAGGTGTTATACTAGATATGATAACGAGATACAATGACTGATAAGGAGTGGGCGAAAGTCCACTCTTTCGTTTTGGTTAGCGAAACAAATCAGGGAAAGGTGGTGAAGACCATGACAAAAAGAGAAATGTATGAGGCAAAAACAGAAGAATTTCTGCAGCCGGTAGTGGATGAGCATGGATTCGAGCTGGTTGACGTGGAGTATGTGAAGGAAGGCAGCAACTGGTATCTGCGTGCTTACATTGATAAGGAAGGCGGAATCGCAGTAGATGACTGCGAGGTGATCAGCCGTATTTTAAGCGACTGGCTGGATAAGACTGACTTTATCGAGGACAGCTACATTTTAGAGGTAAGTTCTCCAGGACTGGGACGTCCGTTAAAGAAGGAGAAGGATTTTGCCCGCAGCATTGGAAAAGAAGTGGATATCCGCCTTTACCGTGCCCGCGACAAGCAGAAAGATTTTACCGGAATTTTAACTGATTATGACAAAGATTCTGTTACCATTGAGACAGAAGATGAAACCAAGCTGACGTTTGAGAGAGCAGATATCGCCCTGATCCGTCTGGCCTTTGATTTTTAAGTTTAAGAATAATTGTTGGAGGATAAAACAATGAATAAGGAACTGATAGAGGCACTGGAAATTCTGGAAAAAGAGAAGAATATCAGCAAAGCCACTATGTTAGAAGCAATTGAGAACTCCCTTCTGACTGCATGCAAGAACCATTTTGGTAAAGCGGATAATGTAAAAGTCAACATCAATCCGACTACCGGTGATTTTGCAGTTCTGGCATCCAAGGAAGTTGTTGAGAATGTAGAGGATCCGCTGACCCAGATCAGTCTGGCAGAAGCAAAGATGATCGCTCCAAAGTACAACTTAGGCGACGTTGTTCAGATCCCGATCGAGTCCAAGTCCTTTGGCCGTATCGCAACCCAGAACGCTAAGAATGTGATCTTACAGAAGATCCGCGAGGAAGAGAGAAAAGTTCTGTATAACGACTGGTACGCGATGGAGAAAGACATCGTTCAGGGTGTGGTTCAGCGTTATGTTGGAAGAAATGTCAGCCTGAACTTAGGCAAAGTCGATGCGATCTTAAGCGAGGCAGAGCAGGTAAAAGGCGAGGTATTCCAGCCAACAGAGCGTGTGAAAGTATACGTTCTGGAAGTAAAAGACAGTCCAAAAGGACCGCGTATCTCCGTATCCAGAACTCATCCAGATCTGGTAAAACGTCTGTTTGAGTTAGAGGTTGCAGAAGTAAAAGACGGAACCGTTGAGATCAAATCCATCGCCCGTGAGGCAGGTTCCAGAACTAAGATCGCAGTGAAATCCAACGATCCGAACGTAGATCCAGTAGGAGCATGCGTTGGTATCAATGGCGCTCGTGTAAACTCCATTGTCAACGAGTTAAGAGGCGAGAAGATCGATATCATCAACTGGGATGATAACCCAGCATATCTGATCGAGAATGCCTTAAGTCCTGCAAAAGTTATCTGCGTAGTTGCAGATGAGGACGTAAAAGAAGCACAGGTAATCGTTCCGGATTATCAGTTATCCCTTGCCATCGGTAAGGAAGGCCAGAACGCAAGACTGGCAGCAAAACTGACCGGATACAAGATCGATATCAAGAGTGAGACACAGGCAAGAGAGATGGGCCTGTTTGAAGAGATGGATCTGGATAACCAGATGGCTGAGACCAGCTACGAGGATTATCAGGAAGAACCTCAGAACAACTACCATGACGGATATGAGGATTACCAGGAAGAGAACAAACCAGAATAACGAAACGAATTGGGAGTGATGATTGGTGAGTACAAAAAAAGTTCCGCTTCGTCAGTGTATCGGCTGCGGTGAAATGAAAAGCAAAAAAGAGATGATTCGTATCCTGAAGACAGAGACAGAAGGTTTTGTGGTGGACGCCACAGGAAGAAAGAATGGCCGCGGCGCTTATTTGTGTCCGAACATGGAGTGTTTCCAGAAGGCAGTAAAGAATAAGGGCTTAGAGCGTTCTTTCAAGATGGCAGTTCCAAAGAATGTGTACGAATCTTTGGAAAAGGAGATGGAACAGCTTGGAGAATAGACAAAAGGTATTGAATATGATCGGCCTTGCGACGAAGGCTGGAAAGACAGTCAGCGGAGAATTTTCTACAGAAAAGGCTGTTAAGACCGGAAAAGCATGGTTAGTGATCGTATCAGAAGAAGCATCGGACAATACCAGAAAAATGTTTACCAATATGTGTACTTACTATCATGTTCCTGTCTGTTTTTTTGGTAAGAAGGAGGAACTTGGACATTCTATGGGTAAGGAGTTTCGCGCTTCCTTAGCCATCACAGATGAAGGGTTCGCCAAAACGTTGGTAAAACAAATGAATGTAAACGGAGGTAGTAAGTATGAGAGTTAGTGAACTGGCAAAAGAGCTGGGTAAGTCCAGTAAAGAAGTATTAGATGTTCTGCAGAAACAGGGTTATGGCGAGAAAACTCATTCTTCCAACGTAAGCGATGAGCAGACTCAGGCCGTAAAAAAAGCATTAGCTGCACCTGCAAAAGCAGAGCATGCGCAGGGATCCGCAGAGGCACCAAAGAAGAAGATTGCCGCTGTATATCGTCCACAGAATGCGCAGACCATGAAGAATCCAAGACCGCAGGCGGCTCCTGCACAGGCAGCAGCACCAGCAGCTCCTGCACAGGCAGCGCCAGCGGCAGAGAATAACCGGGAAAATGCAAGACCACAGGGTCAGCAGACCCAGAACCAGGGCGGCTATCAGGGCAACCGTGATAATCGTCAGGGTGGTTACCAGGGAAATCGTGATAACCGTCAGGGCGGCTATCAGGGTAATAGAGATAACCGTGATGGCCGTCAGGGCGGCTATCAGGGCAACCGCGACAACCGTAACGGCCAGGGCGGCTACCAGGGTAACCGTGACAACCGTAACGGCCAGGGTGGCTATCAGGGCAACCGTGACAACCGTAACGGCCAGGGCGGCTACCAGGGTAACCGAGACAACCGCAATGGTCAGGGCGGCTATCAGGGCAACCGCGACAACCGTAACGGCCAGGGCGGCTACCAGGGTAACCGAGACAACCGCAATGGTCAGGGTGGCTATCAGGGCAACCGCGACAACCGTAACGGTCAGGGCGGCTATCAGGGTAACCGAGACAATCGTAATGGCCAGGGCGGCTATCAGGGCAACCGCGACAACCGTAATGGCCAGGGCGGCGGCTATCAGGGCAATCGTGACAACCGCGGCGGTCAGGGCGGTTTCCAGGGCAACCGTGATAATCGCGGCGGCCAGGGCGGACGTTCCAGCCAGAGAGACAGCGTAAAGTCTTTCGATACCCCATTAGCAACCAAGCCACAGAGCAATCGTGCCAATAAGAACGCTTATAAGAACGATCGCTATGATAAGAAGAACATGACTGAGGACGGACCAAAGAACAAGGGCAAATCCGTTTCCAAGCATCCGTTCATTATGCCTCAGAAGCCAGTAGAGGAGAAAGTAGAGGAGACCATCAAGGTCATCACCATCCCAGATGTATTAACCATCAAAGAACTGGCTGAGAAGATGAAACTGCAGCCATCTGCCATTGTTAAGAAGTTATTCTTAAAGGGTCAGATCGTTACCTTAAACCAGGAGATCGACTACGAGCAGGCAGAAGAGATCGCTATGGAGTATGATGTTCTCTGCGAGAAAGAGGAGAAAGTCGATGTAATCGAGGAACTGCTGCGTGAGGATGAAGAGGATGAGAAAGATATGGTTTCCAGACCTCCTGTAGTCTGCGTAATGGGTCACGTTGACCATGGTAAGACTTCCCTTCTGGATGCCATCCGTAAGTCCAATGTCACTGCAAAAGAGGCAGGCGGTATCACCCAGCACATCGGTGCATATGTGGTAGAGATCAATGGACAGAAGATCACCTTCTTAGATACCCCGGGACATGAGGCATTTACCGCTATGCGTATGCG
>CAKRWX010000011.1 GCA_934418055.1 uncultured Lachnospiraceae bacterium | reverse complement strand
CCTGTTTGATATAGCGCATTTGACGTGCTCATTCATAGGCTGGCCCTTCGGACCAACCTATTTCATGTCGGGCGTCCCTTCTGCATGCAAAACTTTTCACAATATTTTCACAAAAAACTTTAAAAATCTATTGACAAATAAATTTGAATGAACTATATTATGAACATAAAGATTAGCACTCGTATTAAATGAGTGCTAACAACACCAGAAAGGAAGCAGCAAACATGGAGCTGGATGAGCGTAAGATTAAGATATTAAAAGCAATCATCAAGAACTATATGGATACAGGTGAACCTGTCGGCTCCAGAACGATTTCCAAGTATCTGGATACCAAGTGGAGTTCAGCGACGATCCGCAACGAGATGTCTGATCTGGAGGAGATGGGCTACATTATTCAGCCGCATACCTCAGCCGGAAGAATTCCTTCCGACAAGGGCTATCGGTTCTATGTAGATCAGATCATGCAGGAGAAGAACAACGAAGTAGCGGATATGCAGGAGCTGATGATCCAGAAGGTAGACCGGCTGGAATCCGTACTGAAGAAGCTTGCTAAGATTCTGGCGAAGGATACCAACTATGCGGCTATGATCAGCGGTCCCCAGTATCACCGGAATAAATTAAAGTTCATTCAGTTATCCAGAGTGGACGCCTACAAATTACTTCTGGTGATCGTGGTGGAAGGAAACCTGATCAAGAACACCATGGTAGATGTCCAGGAAGAACTGACAGATGAGCAGATCCTGAATCTGAACATTCTGTTAAACAGCAATCTGAATGGTCTTACGATTGAAGAGATCAATTTAGAAATCATCCGCAAGATGAAGGAACAGGCCGGAAGCCATGGCCAGGTCGTAGATCTGGTGCTCAATGAAGTGGCAGCCGCCATCCGGGCAGATGATGATGACTTACAGATCTATACCAGCGGCGCGACGAATATTTTCAAATATCCGGAGTTAAGCGATAACCAGAAAGCCAGCCAGTTGTTAAGCACCTTAGAACATACGGAGACGCTTCAGGAGCTGGTCAATGGAGTCAATGAGGATCCCAATTCCAGTGAGAATGGAATCCAGGTATACATCGGCGAGGAATCTCCGGTACAGGCCATGAAGGACTGCAGTGTTGTAACTGCGACTTATGAGCTTGGCGAGGGAGTCCGCGGAACCATCGGAATCATTGGTCCGAAGCGAATGGACTATGAGAAAGTGTTAAAAACCTTACGAACTCTGATGACTCAGCTGGACGCCACGTTTAAGAATGAAGAGAGGTAGAAGCAGTGAGTGAAGAAAAGAAAAAAGATGTGACAGCAAAAGCGGAGGAGACCAAAGCAGAAGCTGCGCAGGAAGAAATCATAGAAGAGGATCAGGAGAAAGCTCCTGAGGCCGAAAAAGAAGAGAAGAAGGAAGAAAAAAAGGATAAGAAAGATCCAAAAGACGCACAGATCGAGGATCTGACTGACCGCCTTCGCAGAAACATGGCTGAGTTCGATAACTTCCGCAAGCGGACAGAAAAAGAAAAATCAGCGATGTTTGAGATCGGAGCCAAGGATATCATTGAACGGATCTTACCGGTCATTGATAATTTTGAACGAGGCTTAGCTTCTATACCGGAGGATGCAAAAGGCAGCGCCTTTGCCAATGGTATGGAGATGATTTATAAGCAGCTTTTAAAGAACCTGGAAGATGCAGGGGTGAAACCAATCGAAGCATTGGGCCAGCCATTTGATCCGAATTTCCACAATGCAGTGATGCATATTGAGGATGAAAACTTCGGAGAGAACATCGTTTCCCAGGAACTTCAGAAGGGTTATATGTACCGTGACAGCGTCGTGAGACACAGCATGGTGCAGGTAGCAAATTAGAGATTTAGAATATTTGTTTGAATATAGACAGGAGGAAAAAACTATGAGTAAGATTATTGGTATTGACTTAGGTACAACCAACAGCTGTGTAGCTGTTATGGAAGGTGGTAAACCAACCGTTATCGCCAACGCAGAAGGTATCCGTACAACTCCTTCCGTTGTTGCATTTTCCAAAACAGGTGAGAGATTAGTCGGTGAGCCTGCAAAACGTCAGGCAGTTACCAACGCAGACAGAACCATTTCTTCTATTAAGAGACATATGGGTACTGACTACAAGGTAGACATCGATGGAAAGAAATACACTCCACAGGAGATTTCCGCTATGATCCTGCAGAAGCTGAAAGCAGACGCAGAGAGCTACTTAGGTGAGACTGTCAGCGAGGCTGTTATCACCGTTCCTGCATACTTCAACGATGCTCAGCGTCAGGCAACCAAGGATGCTGGTAAGATCGCTGGTCTTGATGTGAAACGTATCATCAACGAGCCTACTGCAGCAGCTTTGGCATATGGTCTGGACAATGAGAAAGAGCAGAAGATCATGGTTTACGACTTAGGCGGCGGTACATTCGATGTTTCCATCATCGAGATCGGTGACGGCGTTATCGAGGTTCTGTCTACCAACGGTGATACCCACTTAGGCGGTGATGATTTCGATAACCGTATTACCCAGTGGCTGATTGATGAGTTTAAGAAAGCAGAGGGCGTAGACTTATCTGGTGATAAGATGGCTCTTCAGAGATTAAAAGAGGCTGCTGAGAAAGCTAAGAAAGAGCTGTCCACAGCAACCACAACCAACATCAACCTGCCATTCATCACTGCAACCCAGGATGGTCCAAAACATCTGGATATGAACCTGACCCGTGCAAAATTTGATGAGTTAACCCATGACTTAATCGAGAGAACTGCAATCCCGGTACAGAACGCATTGAAAGATGCTGGTATCACTGCTTCCGAGCTTGGTAAAGTTCTTCTGGTAGGTGGTTCTACACGTATGTTAGCTGCTCAGGAGAAAGTAAAACAGTTAACTGGCCATGAGCCATCCAAGAGCCTGAACCCAGATGAGTGCGTAGCCATCGGTGCTGCTATCCAGGGTGGTAAATTAGCTGGCGATGCTGGTGCAGGCGATATCCTGTTACTGGATGTAACTCCACTGTCCCTGTCCATCGAGACCATGGGTGGTGTAGCTACCAGACTGATCGAGAGAAACACCACCATCCCGACCAAGAAGAGCCAGATCTTCTCCACTGCTGCTGATAACCAGACCGCTGTTGATATCCATGTTGTACAGGGTGAGAGACAGTTTGCTAGAGATAACAAGTCCCTTGGCCAGTTCCGTCTGGATGGTATTCCACCAGCAAGAAGAGGTGTTCCACAGATTGAGGTTACCTTCGATATTGATGCCAACGGTATTGTAAATGTATCCGCTAAGGATCTTGGCACCGGCAAAGAGCAGCACATCACCATCACATCCGGTTCTAACATGTCCGATGCTGATATTGATAAGGCTGTTAAGGAAGCTGCTGAGTATGAGGCTCAGGATAAGAAGAGAAAAGAGGCAATCGATACCAGAAACGATGCTGATTCCATGGTATTCCAGACTGAGAAAGCCCTGGAAGAGGTTGGCGACAAGATCGATGCAAACGATAAATCTGCCGTAGAGGCCGACTTAAATGCTCTGAAAGAAGCCATCAACCGTGCTCCAATCGATCAGATGACCGATGCTCAGGTTGAGGACATCAAAGCTGGCAAAGAGAAACTGATGGCAAGTGCTCAGGCATTATTTGCTAAGGTTTACGAGGCAGCTCAGGGTGCAAACGCAGGCGCTGGCGCAGGCCAGAACATGGGCGGCCAGGCAAATGGCGGTGCATCCCAGGCTGATGACGATGTCATCGATGGAGACTTCAAAGAGGTATAAAATTCGATAAGTGACGCTTACAGGGGGGACTGTTGCGGGAGGAATCCCGCCGCAGCCCCTTGTGGCGTATGGGATAGGGAAAGGTAAACCAACATGGCAGAGAGTAAGAGAGATTATTACGAGGTTCTGGGCGTACCGAAGACAGCGGACGAAGCGACCATCAAGAAAGCCTACAGAACTTTAGCGAAAAAATATCATCCGGATGCCAATCCGGGAGACGCGGAAGCTGAGAAGAAATTCAAAGAGGCTTCTGAAGCATACAGTATTTTAAGTGACCCGGAGAAGAGAAAACAGTATGACCAGTTTGGCCATGCCGCATTCGACGGCGGCGCAGGCGGCGGAGCCGGATATGGCGGTTTCGGCGGTTTTGACGGCGCAGATATGGGTGACATTTTTGGCGATATTTTCGGTGACTTCTTCGGCGGCAGAAGCTCCAGAGGCGGTTCCCGTTACAATGGTCCCATGCGTGGAGCCAATGTCCAGACCAGTGTGCGTCTGACTTTTGAGGAGGCGATCTTTGGCTGCGAGAAAGAGATCGAGATCAACTTCAAGGAAGAGTGCGCTTCCTGTCATGGAACAGGTGCCAAAGCCGGAACTTCCAAGGAGACCTGCTCCAAGTGTAATGGTAAAGGTAAGATCATGTACACCCAGCAGACCATGTTCGGCACTATGCAGAATGTCCAGACCTGTCCAGATTGTGGCGGTACTGGCCAGATCATCAAGGAGAAATGTCCAGACTGCCGTGGAACCGGTTATATCACACGCCGTAAGAAACTGAAAGTCACCATTCCAGCAGGTATTGATGACGGCCAGTGCATCCGTATGTCCGGCGCAGGCGAGCCAGGCACCAACGGCGGCGAGAGAGGCGATCTGTTAGTGGAGGCAGTGGTATCCAAACACCCAGTATTTGTCCGTCGGGATACCAATATCTATTCCACCGTACCGATTTCCTTCGCCAAGGCAGCTTTGGGCGGCCCGATCATCATCAAGACCGTAGACGGCCAGGTAGAGTACGAGGTGAAAGCCGGAACCCAGACTGACACCAAGGTACGCTTAAAAGGCAAGGGCGTTCCGTCCCTGAGAAATAAGGCAGTCCGCGGCGATCATTACGTGACTTTAGTGGTTCAGGTTCCAGAGCGTATGAACGAGGAACAGCGCCAGGCCCTGAGAAGATTTGACGAGCTGATGACCGGAAAGATCAGCAAAGACGACGAAGGCCATAAGAAAAAAGGATTTTTCAGTAAATAAATTGCATAGTAGAGAAGACCGTTTGCGCAATGCGTGAACAGTAACACAAATTTGGCTGTTGTCTCATGAAAATGAGATGACGGCCTTTTTTTGAAGCAAAAAGTATGATAGAATCAGAACTACAAATATAAAAAGAAAATAATTAGTTTACATAAAATAAAGAAACAAACATCAGGAGGACAACCATATGCAGAATATCAAATTAGGCTTCATCGGTTTCGGAAACATGGCGCAGGCTATGGTGAAAGGGTTATTATTGAAAAAGGTTCTTCCGGCAGATCAGATCTACGCCTGTGCGAAGAACTGGGAGAAATTAGAACGGACCACAGGGGAATATGGCGTGCATCCTTGTCATGACGCAAGAGAAGTAGCACAACAGGCAGACATGGTGATCGTGGCTGTGAAACCATATCTGGTGAAAGAAGTGCTGGAGCCGGTCCGGGATGTCTTAAAAGGAAAAGCGGTGGTGTCTGTGGCAGCAGGCATGATGTATGAGCAGTACGAGGAGATCCTGGGAGAGGGTTCTCATCATTTAAGTACTTTGCCGAACACTCCAGTATCCGTTGGTGAGGGCGTGATCGTGTGTGAAGCCCGCCATTCTCTGACGAAGGAACAGTATCAGGCTTTTGAGACGCTGTTTTCTTCCATTGCCCTGGTGCAGCCGGTGGAGACCAAGCAGTTTGGCATTGCTGGAACCATCAGCGGTTGTGGTCCAGCTTACGCGGCGATGTTTATTGAGGCATTGGGAGACGCGGCGGTGCTTCATGGACTGCCAAGGGAACTTTCCTATGCCTTAGCCAGCCAGATGGTGGCAGGAACCGGAAAAATGCAGCAGGAAACAAAGACACACCCGGGCGCGATGAAAGACGCAGTCTGCTCCCCAGGAGGAACCACTATTGTGGGCGTGGCAGAATTGGAACGGAAAGGGTTCCGCAGTGCCGTGATTGACGCCATCGATGCGGTTATGAAGAAGTAATGTGACGATTTTCCCAATTCATACGCTTGTTGTGTGATGGTGACAAAAAAGAGAGGCTGACAAGAAAAATAGATAGATTGAGAGAAGAAATATGATCAAAGCAGAAAAACTTTCCTACTCCTTTCCACAGAAGGAGCTTTACAACAAAGTATCATTTACCATAGAAGACAACGTCCACTGTGCCTTCATTGGAACCAACGGAACTGGCAAAAGCACCCTGGTGGACATGATCCTTCGCCCGGACGATCATCTATATGATGGAAAACTGACCATCGACGTGCCGGGACGGATTGGCTATGTGAGCCAGTTTTATTCCCTGGATGAGGAGAAAGAGGAGACGGTCTTTTCTTATTTAAGTGAGACCTTCGTGCAGCTGCAGAACCAGATCAATGAGATCTGTGACGCCATGGCCACAGCGGAAGATTTAGAGCCGCTTATGGAGCAGTACCAGACAGTGATGGACGAATTCCAGGCCATTGACGGCGATTTTTATGAGACCAATATCCGCAAACAGTTAAAGGTGGCGGGCTTAAAGGATTACGAGGATAAGCTGCTGACCCATTTAAGCGGCGGCGAGTTCAAATTGGTACAGGTGATCCGGGAAATGATGATCAGCCCGAAGTTCATCATCATGGACGAGCCGGATGTATTTCTGGATTTTGAGCATTTAAATGCCTTAAAAGACCTGATCAACGGCCACAAGGGAACCCTTCTGGTGATCACTCACAACCGTTATCTCTTAAACCATTGCTTCAACAAGATCCTGCACCTGGAAAATGCGGAGATTCAGGAGTTTGACGGCACATATGCCGACTACAACCTGGCGCTTCTTCAGATGAAGATTGAGCAGCAGGAGTTAGCGGCGTCGGATATGGAGGAGATCGAACGGAACCGGAAAGTGGTAGAGCGGCTGAGAAATGAAGCCACAAAATTTGTGAACGCTTCCAGAGGAAGAACGCTAAAAGCCAGAGTGTCTCTGTTGGAGCGATTAGAGGCCAGAAAGACCAAATCCCCGTTTGTGGAGATCAAACAGCCGGATATTCACCTGTCTGAAGGAAAGTTTGTGGAAAAAGATGGTGAAAACCTGTTAGAAGTGGACAACTATAACGTCTCTTTTGACAGGAAGATCATGGAGGAGACGTCATTTGCCCTCCAGGCGGGAGAAAAAGTGGCTATTGTAGGGCCGAATGGAACCGGTAAGACCACGATTTTAAGAGACATTTATAAAAATGAGAATTCGGCGATCCATCTGGCACCGGAAGTGAAGACGGCGTATCTGTCCCAGAACCATGGCGAGGTCTTTGACGAGAAGGCAACAGTTCTTCAGAATTTTGAGGATATGGGCTTTGAAAAGGACGCGGACGTGATCGCATATCTGAAAACTTATGGATTCGAGGAAGAAATGGCTTACAACCGGGTGGAAAATCTGTCTGGTGGTGAGAAGAATCTGTTACAGATCGCGAAAATTGCAAGAATGAATGCGGATCTGCTGCTGTTGGATGAGCCGACCAGCCATTTAGACACTTATTCCCAGCTGGCCTTAGAGCAGGCATTATCCCAGTACAAGGGAACGGTCCTGATGGTTTCCCACGATTTTTATACCGTGGCCAACTGTATGGATTATGTGCTGTGGGTGGAAGATCATAAACTACGCAAAGTCAGCATCCGCAAATTCCGCAAGATGATCTACGCCGATCATTTTGACAAGGATTACCTGGAACTGGAGCAGAAGAAAAAGGAGGCGGAAAACCGCGTGGCCTTTGCTCTTCAGGCAGGCAAATACGAGGACGCAAAAAAATATTGTCAGGAACTGGAAACGGTCATCGATGCCATTTCTGGAAAATAATGTCACGAAAGCGGCCCGCCGCAGGTGGAGAATTCTACAATCAGGACTTTTTTTACAGGACTGTGCGGTGTATGTGCAGGACCGCGGAATTATAAAAAATGGGGGATGAAAAATATGGAAACACGTACTTGGTGGAAGGAAGCAGTGGTTTATCAGATTTATCCGAGAAGCTTTAAGGACTCTAATGGCGATGGAATCGGAGATCTGCGGGGTGTGATGGAGAAACTGGACTATTTAAAGGAGCTTGGCGTGGATGTGATCTGGATGTCTCCATGCTACAAGTCGCCGAACGATGACAACGGCTATGATATTTCCGATTACCGTGCGATTATGGAAGAGTTTGGAACCATGGAGGACTTCCTGGAAATGCTGGAGGGCATCCATGAGCGGGGCATGAAGCTTCTCATGGATCTGGTGGTGAACCATACCTCCGATGAACACCAGTGGTTTGTGGAGTCACGGTCATCGAAAGACAATCCGTACCGGGATTACTATATCTGGCGGGATCCGAAGGATGGAAAGGAGCCAAACAACTGGACTTCCTATTTCTCCGGCCCGGCATGGCAGTATGACGAGAAAACAGGCCAGTATTACCTGCATTTGTTCAGCAAAAAACAGCCGGACTTAAACTGGGAAAATGAAACCGTCCGCAAGGAAGTCTATGATATGATGAAATTCTGGCTGGGAATTGGTTGCGATGGTTTCCGCATGGATGTGGCAAGTCTGTATTCCAAGGCACCGGGACTGCCAGATGGAAAAGGAACCACGGGTCTCATTGGACATGAATATTATCAGAATGGACCGAGAATCCATGAGTTTTTAAGGGAAATGAACCGGGAAGTGCTGTCCCATTATGACATTATGACGGTGGGAGAGATGTCCGGCGTAACCATTGATGAGGCGGTAAAATACGCAGGAAAGAAGCGTCGGGAACTGAACATGGTATTCCAGTTTGATCAGGACGATCTGGACCATGATCCAGGGGATAAATGGGGCCGCCGCCCAGTGCCGCTTCCAGAGTTGAAGAAGGTATTTTCCGACTGGCAGATCCGTCTGGAAGGAAAAGCGTGGAACAGCCTGTACTGGACCAACCATGACCAGCCAAGAACCGTTTCCCGCTGGGGCAATGACGGAAAATATCGCAAAGAAAGCCAGAAAATGCTTTATACCATGCTGATGACGCTTCAGGGAACGCCTTATATTTATCAGGGCGAAGAAATCGGTATGACCAACAGCGTTTTTGAGAAAATCGAAGATTTTGATGATGTGGAAATCCACAATTGCTGGAGAGAGCGGGTAATTGAGGGCCACGAGGATCCAGAAGCGCTTTTGAAAGCCATGCAGTTCCGTGCCCGTGACAACGCCAGAACCCCGATGCAGTGGGACGATTCTGATAACGCCGGATTCACCACAGGAAAGCCGTGGCTGAAGATCAACCCGAATTATAAGGAAATCAATGTGAAGGAAGCTTTGGCAGATCCGGATTCCATTTTCCACTATATGCAGAAGCTGATCCGCATGAGAAAAGAAAATCCGGTGGCAGTGTATGGTGTATACAAAGAATATCAGCATGAAAATGAGCAGCTGTTTTTATATGAAAGGGTTCTGGACGAAGAAGAAGGCCAGAAGGCCCAGACCATGTACGTGGTACTGAATTTCTCCGATCATGAGGCGGAATTTGAAAAGCCAGAAGAGTGGGATGGCGCAGCAAAGTATCTGATAGGAAATATGGCGGAAGCGCCTTTGGAGAGCAGAACATTACAGCCATATGAGGCTGCAGTTTATTTGAAATAGTTGTGATTGATCAGGAAATCAGCGGGTCGATGTGCTTACTGATTTCCCTGGATTTCCCGGTTCCGGTTCTTTTGCAGGTTGGTGATTCCTCTTTGGTAAGGTGATTGAGGGGTTACCTCCGTAATGCAATCCGGTTTTCAAAGCTAGTTTCCAATGATTTTTATATGGTACGGAACCGGGAAGTTCAGGTTTTTTATCCATTCACTTAAATAATGCACGGGGAATGGATTTTATTGCAGAAAAAATCGAAAACCATTTTTTTACAGAATCCAACAGAATAATTGTCGAAATGGAAAAACTATGCTATGATACATGTGGTTTATTATCGTTATGAAAAAGAGGTAGCAGGATGCTTTCATATCTGATCGTCTGTCCACTGGTATTTTTAGCAGGATTTGTGGATTCGATTGCAGGCGGCGGCGGGCTGATTTCCCTTCCGGCGTTCTTTTTTGCGGGTCTTCCGGCCCATGTGGCTATTGGAACCAATAAGCTTAGTTCGACTCTCGGCACATCGGTTTCCACAGCCCGTTATTTTAAACAGGGGTATGTGCCCATTAAGATGGCAATATGTTCATCAGTGGCGGCCCTGTGCGGTTCACTGATCGGAGCCAATCTGTCTCTGCTGATCAGCGAGGCAGTGATCCGGCATATGATGATCGTGGTTCTGCCTATTGTGGCGTTTTATGTTCTGAAAAATAAAGATTTCGGCGAGGGAAAACAGACGGGAACCCTGAAGAAAGAGACCCAGCTTCTGATTTCCATGGGAGCCGGATTTGTGATCGGAATTTATGACGGTCTTTACGGCCCTGGAACAGGAACGTTCCTGTTATTGATTCTGACTGGACTGGTAAAACTTCCAGTGACAGAAGCTTCTGGGTTGACCAAGGTGATCAACCTTTCGTCCAATGTGGCGGCTCTGATCACATTTATTATCCACGGAACCGTGTATTACCCACTGGGACTGGCGGCAGCCATGTTCTGCATCGCAGGTCATTACATCGGATCAGGTATGGTAGTAAGCAACGGACGGAAGATCGTGCGGCCAGTGGTGTTATGCGTGCTGGCGGTGCTGTTTGTGAAAGTGTTATCAGGAAATTAAGGAATACCCGTAAGAGAAAGCTGTGAAAGCACATAGGGTATATGAAAAATAAATGGAGGAAAACTTATGAAATGGGAGAAATTTACGCTGACCACAACCACAGCGGCGGTGGATTTAATCAGCAGTATGCTGGATGAGATCGGCATCGAGGGAATTGAGATCGAGGACAATGTGCCGTTAACAGAGGAAGAGACCAAGGGAATGTTCATTGACATTCTTCCAGAGCTTCCGCCGGACGAGGGCGTGGCGAAGGTCAGTTTCTACTTAGAGGATTTATCCGAGGTTGACCGGATTATGAAGGAGATCCAGGACGGACTGGATGAGTTAAGTAATTTTGTGGACGTGGGCGAGCGCACCATCACCAGATCTGAGACTGAGGACAAGGACTGGATCAACAACTGGAAACAGTATTTTAAGCCATTTACCGTAGATGATATCCTGATCAAGCCAACCTGGGAGGAGATTCCGGAGGCAGATAAGGACAAGCTGTTAATTCAGATCGACCCAGGTACTGCGTTCGGTACCGGCCAGCATGAGACCACCCAGCTTTGCATCCGTCAGCTCCGCAAATACATGACTCCAGGAGCGAAAGTGCTGGATGTGGGAACTGGAAGCGGTATTTTAGGTATTACCGCACTGAAATTAGGCGCTGGCGAGGTATTTGGAACGGATCTGGACGAGAATGCCATCGTTGCAGTAGGCGAGAACCTGGAGTCCAACGACATTTCCACGGACAAATTTACCGTGATCCAGGGCAATATCATCGATGATGAGGCAGTGCAGCAGCAGGCGGGCATCGGCTGTTATGATATCGCGGTTGCCAATATCCTGGCTCCAGTTATTATCATGCTGCAGGGTGAGATCGCACAGCATTTAAAACCAGGTGCGGTATTTATTACTTCCGGTATCATCAATACCAAGGAACAGGCGGTAAAAGAGGCTCTTGCGTCCAATCCGGAGTTAGAGATCATTGAGACCACCTATCAGGGCGAGTGGGTATCCATCACAGCCCGCAGAAAATAAGGAGATTACCGGTGTATCATTTTTTTGTGACAGAGGATCAGATCGGGCCGGAGACCATTACCATCACCGGCCCGGATGTGAACCATATGAAAAATGTCCTTCGCATGAAGCCTGGGGAAGAGATCCTCATCAGCAACGGCGTGGATAAGGACTACCGCTGTCAGGTGGAGACCTTAGACAGCGACGCAGTGACTGCAAGAATCCTGTCGGTGGATGAGGAAGGAACCGAACTTCCAGGAAAAATCTATCTGTTTCAGGGGCTTCCCAAACAGGAAAAAATGGAACTGATCGTCCAGAAGGCTGTGGAACTGGGGGCTTACCAGGTGATTCCGGTGGCCATGAAACGTTCAGTGGTGAAATTAGACGCCAAAAAGGAAGAGGCGAAGATCCGTCGTTGGAATACCATCGCGGAGAGCGCAGCCAAACAGTCCAAGCGGATCGTGATCCCGGAAGTGACGGGAGTCATGTCGGTAAAAGAGGCGCTGGCGTATGCGGCGGATTTTGACTTAAAACTTCTGCCCTATGAGAATGCCAGAGGCATGGCGGCCACCAAAGAGCAGGTGGAGGCAGTGCGGCCAGGCATGAACATCGCCGTGTTTATCGGACCGGAAGGCGGATTCGAGGAAGCTGAGGTGGAAGAGGCGAGAGCGGCTGGCTTTTACCCGGTTTCTTTGGGAAAGCGGATCTTGAGGACGGAGACAGCGGGACTGACTATGCTGTCGATTTTAATGTATCAGATGGAAACTACAAAGTAGGTCTGCGCACTTGTTGCGCTGACCGTAATAAAGTATGGAAGAGAAACAAAAATCCCCATTGACCAAGGTGCTGTGTGCCAGTGGCATACGTTTAGCACGGAGTGAAGTGGAGTGTAGACGGATCTAAAATTGGATTTTTGTGGAGGAATGAAATGGAAGCATATTTTGACAATTCCGCCACCACCAGAGTGCTTGACAGCGTCATGGACATTGTGACCAAGACCATGACGGTGGATTACGCCAATCCGGCGGCCAAGCACATCAAGGGAATGGAGGCGGAGAACTATATCCGGGATGCCAGAAGCATCATCGCGAAGACTCTGAAGGTAGCGGACAAGGAGATCTTATTTACCTCCGGCGGCTCAGAGTCCAACAACATGGCCCTCATCGGCACAGCCATGGCCAATAAAAGAGCCGGAATGCACATCATCAGCACCAATGTGGAGCATGCGTCCATCTACAATACCCTGGGATTTTTGCAGGAACAGGGCTTTGAGATCACTTATCTGCCGGTAGACCACAACGGCCACATTGATTTAGAACAGCTGCGGGAGGCAGTCCGCCCGGATACCATTCTGGTGTCTGTGATGTATGTGAACAACGAGGTGGGCTCTGTGGAGCCAGTTGCGGAGATTTCCAAGGTGATCAAGGCGAAAAATCCGTCCACCATTTTCCATGTGGACGCCATTCAGGCTTACGGCAAATATGAGATTCGACCGAAAAAGGAAGGCATCGACTTGTTAAGCGTCAGCGGACACAAGATCCACGGACCAAAAGGCGTTGGTTTCTTATATATCGATGAGAAAGTGAAGATCAAACCATTGATCTACGGCGGCGGCCAGCAGAAAGGCATGCGTTCCGGCACGGAAAATGTACCAGGCGTGGCAGGTCTTGGCGTGGCGGCGGCAGAGATGTACCGGAACCACCAGGAGAAGATGGATTATCTGTATGACCTGAAAGATTACATGATGAAACGGGTGGCGGAGATCGACGGCGTGGTGATCAACAGCCAGCCAGGCAGAGAGAGCGCGCCGCAGATCGTCAGTGTCAGCTTCGAGGGCGTCAGAAGTGAGGTGCTTCTTCACGCCTTAGAGGACCGCGGCATTTATGTTTCCTCCGGTTCTGCCTGTTCTTCCAATCATCCGGGAGTCAGCGGTACCTTAAAGGGAATCGGCGTGAAACAGGAATTACTGGATTCCACTTTGCGGTTCAGCTTTGGAATGTTTAATAAAAAAGAAGAAATTGATTATGCCATTGAGGTGCTGAAAGAACTTCTTCCAGTGCTTCGGAGATACAGGAGAGGATAAAATATATGTTATATCAGTCATTTTTGATCAAGTACGCAGAGATCGGCACCAAGGGAAAGAACCGGTTTCTGTTTGAGGACGCGCTGATCAAGCAGATCAAGCACGCCTTGAGACCAGTAGAAGGAAAATTCATCATTTCCAAGGAATCCGGACGTATCTATGTGGACGCCCAGGGCGAGTACGATTACGATGAAGTAATCGCTGCGTTAAAGCGGGTATTCGGTATTGCGTGGATCTGTCCGATGTTCCAGATCGAGAAAACAGACTTTGAAGAGATCAAGAAAGAAGTTGTTTCCTATGTAGACCAGGTTTACGAGGACAAGAACTTTACCTTTAAGGTGGACGCAAAACGTGTGGACAAGAAATATCCGGTTTCTTCCGAGCAGATGAACCGTGATTTAGGCGAAGTGATCCTGGATACATTCCCGGAGACGAAAGTAGACGTTCATCACCCGGATGTTCTCTTAAAAGTAGAGGTCCGCAAGTTAGTTAATATTTACTCTGTCATGATCCCAGGACCAGGCGGAATGCCGGTGGGAACCAACGGAAAGGCTATGCTTCTGCTGTCCGGCGGTATCGACAGCCCAGTAGCTGGTTACATGATCGCAAAACGTGGCGTGATGATCGACGCCGTTTATTTCCATGCGCCGCCATACACCAGCGAGAGAGCAAAACAGAAGGTTGTGGATCTGGCGAAGCTGGTTTCCAGATATTCCGGCCCGATCAACCTGCATGTGGTGAATTTCACCGATATCCAGCTTTACATCTATGAGCAGTGCCCGCATGAGGAACTGACCATCATCATGCGCCGTTATATGATGAAGATCGCAGAAAGCATTGCCAAAGAGACTGGAAGCCTGGCGCTGATCACAGGCGAGAGCATCGGACAGGTGGCTTCCCAGACCGTTCAGTCCTTAGCAGCGACCAACGAAGTCTGTACCATGCCGGTATTCCGTCCGGTGATCGGATTTGATAAGCAGGAGATTGTGGATATCTCTGAGAAGATCGGAACCTACGAGACTTCCATCCAGCCTTATGAGGACTGCTGTACCATCTTCGTGGCAAAACACCCGGTAACCAAGCCGAATATCAAGGTGATCCATAAATCTGAGGAGAATCTGGCGGAGAAGATCGATGAGTTAGTGAAGACTGCGCTGGAGACCGTAGAGGTTATTAAGTGTTGGTAAAATAGAAAATAACTGCGGTATGGCGGGAGCGGCCTTAAGAGGCACGTCTTCCGCCTGCTGGCGGTAATGTCAGAACTGTGAGAACTGGGCCTTGAAAGTTTGTTTTGAGGCGGCAGGGACAACAAAAAAGGAACCCCATTTTGGGATTCCTTTCAATAAAGCTATGTAATTAGTGAATGATATATGGAGCCAGAACTGTTAAAATCTCGTTGATAGAAGACTCAGCCTCTGCATGGATATTTAAATCGATTGGCTTGGATAAGTCTAAGCTGAAGATACCCATGATGGATTTTGCGTCGATGACGTATCTGCCGGATACTAAGTCGAAATCAACATCAAACTTGGTTAAATCATTTACAAAAGATTTTACTTTATCAATAGAGTTTAAAGAAATACGAACAGTTTTCATTACGATGTCCTCCTAAATGTTAAGTCAATCACAGGGCAGATTTATTTTTACCCTACTTCAATAGTACAAAGGTGGACGGGAAAAGTCAAGAGTGAGTTTTGTAAAGAAGGAGAAATAAAACATGAGAAAGGCTGCACTTCACAATTTAGGCTGTAAGGTGAACGCCTACGAAACCGAGGCGATGCAGCAGCTTCTGGAGGAGGCGGGATACGAGATCGTGCCATTCCAGGAGAAGGCCGATGTGTATGTGATCAATACCTGCTCCGTGACCAATATCGCGGACCGCAAGTCCAGACAGATGCTGCACCGTGCCAAGAAAATGAACCCGGATGCCGTGGTGGTGGCAGCAGGCTGCTACGTGCAGGCGGCAGGCGAAGAGCTGAAAAAGGACGCTGCCATTGACGTGATCATCGGCAACAACAAGAAAAAAGACCTGGTGCCGTTGTTAGACGAATATTTTGCAGGGAAAAATGTGGACGAGGAGTCCTTAATTGATATTGGAAAGACCAGAGAGTACGAGGAGCTGCACATCAACAAGATCGCAGACCACACCAGGGCATTTATCAAGATCCAGGATGGCTGTAACCAGTTCTGCAGCTACTGCATCATTCCTTATACCAGAGGAAGAGTCAGAAGCAGAAAGCCGGAAGAGATCATTGAGGAGATCAAAGGACTGGTGGACAAGGGTTACCGGGAAGTGGTGCTGACGGGAATCCATTTAAGTTCCTATGGACTGGATCTGGACGGAATCACCCTATTAGATCTGATGGTTGAGATTGACAAGATCCCAGGGCTTAAGCGGATGCGCCTTGGTTCCTTAGAGCCAAGAATCGTGACTGAGGAGTTTACGAAGACATTGGCGGGTCTGAGAACCATCTGTCCCCATTTCCATCTGTCCTTGCAGAGCGGCTGTGACGCTACTTTAAAGCGGATGAACCGCCGGTATACGACAGAGGAATATGCAAAGGGCTGTGAGATTTTAAGGAAATATTTTGACCGCCCGGCTATCACCACCGACGTGATCGTGGGATTCCCGCAGGAGACGGAAGAGGAATTCGCGCAGACCGTGGAATTCTTAAAACGAATCCATTTCTATGAGATGCACGTTTTCAAGTATTCCAGAAGAGCCGGAACCCGCGCAGCGGATATGCCAGGACAGCTGACCGAAAGCCAGAAGGGCGAGCGCAGTGACGTACTTCTGAAACTGGATCAGGAAATGTCTTTGGAGTACCGGAAGTCTTTCTTAGGAGAGGAAAAAGAGGTGCTGATGGAAGAGAAGATCGTCATCGACGGCACCGAGTATCTGGTGGGCCACACCAGAGAGTATGTGAAGGCTGCAATCCCGTGGGAAGAGGGCAAAAAGGGCGCTATGATCACCGGGAAAATGACTTCCATGCTGAATGATGAAGTATTTTTACTGAATTAAGGAAGCACATGACTTTACGGCCTGTTCTGACGCATTTTTAGCGTTGGAAAGCCAGGCGGAAGTTTGCTGATTATAACTTTATAAATTTTTTTCTTTACGAATAAGAAAAAGTGGTATAGAATAAATAAGAACAGTTAAAGGACGTGAGGATGAATGGGCGATATTCATAACACACAGTTTTTTCGCGCAGTACAGGACAACAAGCTGGATGTCAGCGAGGTATTAGAGCAGGTATACGCTGCTCTGACAGAGAAGGGATATAATCCGGTCAGTCAGATCGTGGGTTATATTATGTCAGGAGACCCGACGTACATTACCAGCCATAAGAATGCCAGAAGTCTTATTATGAAAGTAGAACGGGATGAGATCCTGGAAGAGCTTCTGTCTGTGTACATTGATGCAAAGTTAAAATAGTGACAGTGAAACCGTGACTTGTGTGGAGAAAATACCGGATACCCTTAAGAAAAATACTTTAGGAGTATCCGATTTTCTTGTTATGCTAAGAAATAAGAAAATGGAATTTTTCTGCAAAAAGGCGTGGGATGGAGAAAAGTGAATATGAGAATAATGGGCCTGGATTTTGGTTCAAAAACTGTTGGCGTGGCGGTATGCGACGAACTGGGATATACGGCCCAGGGCGTGGAGACCATCACACGGAAGGAAGAAAACAAGCTGCGTCAGACATGCCAGAGAATCGAAGCGCTGATCAAAGAATATGGGGTTACATCCATTGTTTTGGGGTATCCTAAGAATATGAACGATACCATTGGCGAGCGTGCAGAAAAGACCGAGGAATTTAAAGCCATGCTGGAACGCAGGACAGGTCTGCCTGTGATTTTATGGGATGAGCGTCTGACTACTGTGGAAGCAGATGAGATTCTGGAGGAGAGCGGAGTACCGCGTTCCGAGCGCAAGAAAGTGATCGACAAGATTGCGGCGGGACTGATTTTACAGTCTTATCTGAATTTCCTCGATACGGAAAAGAAAAAGGAGCAGACCAGAGAATGAATGAAGAGAAAATGATCACCCTGGAGACCGAAGACGGGGAACGTGTGGATTTTTATGTGCTGGAAGAGACCAGAATCAATGGAACCAACTACCTTCTGGTAACCGATTCCGAAGAGGATGACGAAGAGGGCGAGTGCTACATCTTAAAAGACCAGTCAAAGGCAGAAGATGCGGACGCGTTATATGAATTTGTAGAAGACGATGAAGAGATGGACTATCTCTATAAGATTTTCGCGGAATTAATGGACGATATGGACGTGGATCTGAAGAAATAAATTAGCGTAGAAAGATATTTACTGAAACCGCGAAGAGAAAAACGGCGACAGGATCAAAAATAGATAGAAAAATAGATGGAGGTAAGAATTTGAAACAACAGAACAAGCAGCAGAATGCTGACGCAAAAGTAAAGATCATTCCTTTGGGCGGACTGGAACAGATCGGAATGAATATTACTGCCATTGAGTGCAACGACAGCATCATCGTTGTGGACTGTGGACTGGCATTCCCAAGCGATGATATGCTGGGAATCGATCTGTGCATTCCGGACGTGACTTATTTAAAACAGAACATTGACAAGGTGAAGGGATTTGTGATTACCCATGGACATGAGGATCACATCGGAGCCCTTCCGTACATTCTTCAGCAGATCAATGTTCCGGTTTATGGAACCAAGCTGACCATCGCTCTGATCGAGAACAAGTTAAAAGAGCACAATTTATTAAAATCCACCAAGAGAAAAGTGGTAAAACATGGACAGTCCATCAATTTAGGCTGTTTCCGCATTGAGTTTGTAAAGACCAACCACAGTATTGCAGATGCTTCCGCTCTGGCGATCTTTACACCAGCAGGAATCATTCTTCATACGGGAGACTTTAAGATTGATTATACTCCGGTATTTGGCGAGTCTGCGGATTTACAGAGATTTGCGGAACTGGGCAAAAAGGGTGTTCTGGCGCTGCTGTGCGAGAGTACCAATGCCATCCGTCCTGGTTTTACCCCGTCTGAGCGTACGGTAGGCAAGACCTTTGACGCGATTTTCTCTGAGCATAAGAATAACCGAATCATCGTGGCAACCTTTGCTTCTAACGTAGACCGTGTGCAGCAGATCGTAAACTCTGCTTACAAGTATGACCGCAAGGTAGTCATTGAGGGACGAAGTATGGTCAATGTCATTGGAACGGCCAGCGAGTTAGGTTATATTAAGATTCCAGAGGGAACTCTGATTGATATTGATCATCTGAAGAATTATCCAGACGAGAAGACCGTTCTTATTACCACTGGAAGCCAGGGAGAGGCCATGGCAGCTCTGTCCCGTATGGCAAGCGGCGCTCACCGGAAGATCAGTATTAAGCCGAAAGATGTGGTAATTTTAAGTTCCACTCCAATTCCAGGCAATGAGAAGGCAGTTTCCCGTGTCATTAATGAACTGTCTGTCCGCGGCGCAGAGGTTATTTTCCAGGATACCCATGTATCTGGACATGCGTGCCAGGAGGAGATCAAGCTGATCTATTCCCTGACTCATCCAAAGTATGCTCTTCCAATCCACGGTGAGTATCGTCACCGGATGGCACAGAAGGGACTGGCAGAGTCCATGGGACTTCCAAAGGAGAATATCTTACTGATGTCCTCCGGCGATGTGGTAGAGGTTGCACAGGATCATTGCAAGGTGGTTGACCATGTGCAGGCTGGCGCAATCTTAGTAGACGGCCTTGGCGTTGGCGATGTTGGAAATATCGTGTTAAGAGACCGTCAGAACCTGGCGCAGAACGGTATCATCATCGTGGTGCTGACACTGGAGAAGTATTCCAATCAGCTGTTAGCAGGTCCGGATCTGGTTTCCAGAGGATTTGTCTATGTGAGAGAATCTGAGGACCTGATGGAAGAGGCAAGACAGGTGGTTCAGGACGCAGTTCAGGACTGCTTAGAGCGCCATGTCAATGACTGGGGCAAGATCAAGAACATTATCCGCGACAGCTTAAGCGATTTCTTATGGAAGAAGATGAAGCGGAATCCTATGATTCTTCCAATTATCATGGAAGTATAAGACAAACAGAGGCAGAAAGGAGGAATGACGGACATGAGCCAGACAACCAAAGAGATTAACCGGGTCACTGGAACCATCATCAGCGTTTCTTTGAAGCTGATCGTGTTTGCGGTGACGATCCTGCTTCTTTACGAGGGAGTGACCAGAGGATATGAGTTTGGATACCATATATTCTGCGATACCGCGGCGGCAGAAGAGCCGGGTGTGGATATGCGGGTTACCATCGGAGAAAGCGAGAAGATCGGAGATATCGCAGCGGCGTTGGAAAAAGGCGGACTGGTGAAAAACCGTTATACATTCCTGGTTCAATGCCTGTTTTATGAATATGGTGGATCGGAAAATCCCGTTCTGCCAGGAACGTATCTTCTGAACAATTCCATGACGGGAAAGGAAATTATCCTGGAACTGAGGGATGGCGTGACAGAAGAGTCGAAAGAAACGGAAAGTGCAGGCAGTTAAATGATTGTAGAGCAGCGAATCAGAGACTATCTTCATTCCCTGGAGCCGGATCAGGGGGATCTGTTGGAAGAGATCTCCCGAAAGGCCATCCAGGATGAAGTGCCGATCATAAAAAAAGAGACAGGTGCACTGCTGAAAACCATGGTAGCAGCTAAAAGGCCTAGGGCAATTCTGGAAGTCGGAACTGCCGTAGGCTATTCTGCTTTATTGATGGCAGGCGTAATGCCAGCGGAATGCACCATTACCACCATTGAAAAATACGAACCCAGAATCCCGGTGGCAAAGGAGAATTTCAAGCGGGCCGGAGAAGAAGATCGGATCACCCTGTTAGAAGGTGATGCGGAAGAAATCTTAAAAACCCTTGATGGGCCTTATGATTTTATTTTCATGGATGCGGCCAAGGGCCAGTATATCCACTGGCTACCGATGATTTTAAGGCTGTTGTCGGACGGAGGAATCCTGTTTTCTGACAATGTGCTTCAGGATGGAGATGTGGTTCAGTCCCGCTATGCGGTGGAACGCCGGGATCGGACGATCCATGCCCGGATGCGGGAGTATTTATATACGTTAAAACATATGGAAGAGCTGGAGACCTCGATTATTCCTATTGGTGATGGAGC